>NZ_JBMDJT010000010.1:0-74297 GCF_057809335.1 Microbacterium sp. FG3
CTCCCGCGCCCGCCGCGCCAGCACCGCCGACGCCTGCGCCCGCGGCGCCCGCACCGCCGAAGATGCCGGGGCCGCCGGAGATGCGCGCCGCCACGCCGGCGCCGATCGCGCCGCCGCCGAGGGCCGCACCGATGCCGACGCCGCCTCCGTTCACGCCGCCGCCGACGCCACCGCCGATCCCGCCGCCGAGACCACCGCCGATGCCGCCCGCACCGGGCACCGTCGGCGCGCCGGGCGTGAGGCCGCCGTCGATGCGGATGGGGCCGCCCTCGATGTCGCCGATCCCGATGCCACCGGGAGGAACCGTGCCGCCCGGCCCGGGCAGCGACGGAACGGTCGGCGAGGGAAGCGGGTAATCCGGAAGCGTCTGACCAGGCGTCGGGACCGTCGGCGTCGACGGGGTCTGCGGGAACGTGCCGCCGTGGATCGGATCCATCGGCCGCACCTGACCGCCGCCGTATCCGCCGCCGCCCGGCACGCCGCCGCCGTACCCGCCACCGGGGCCCAGCAGTCCGCCGGTGCCGCCGGTGCCGATCGGCTCAGGGGTCGGACCGGGGATCGGATCGGGGGCATCCCGCGGCGGAAGATCAGTGTCGACAGGCTCCGGCAGCGAGGCTCGGGCGTTGTTCATGCCCCTCTCGAATTCACCGAGCGCCCTGGCCGCCGCTTCCTCCCGCCGTCGCTCATTCTCGCCGATGAGCCAGTCCGCCGCGATGTCGCCCGCGACGTACCCGAGCGGCCCCGCGAAAACCGTGCCTCCAGTCTTGAGGGCGATCTCGATCGTGTTGCGATCGCTCTCCGAGAGGTCGGTACCGGGCAACGACTCGAGCGCCGCAGCGGCGTCGCCGAACGCGCGCGTGGCCGTGGTCCACGCCGGGGTGTGACTGCCCAGATTCGTCCTCAGATTTTCGAGCTTCGCCGCCAGCGCGTCGAGCCGATCGCCGGATGCGTCCGCGATCTTCCCCGTGAAGCCGGGAGCGCTCCGCACATTGCGGATGGCAGTGACCACATCGTCCAGAGCGGCCTTCGTGTCGTACACCCGGTTGCTGAGCGCCTCGCGCGCGTCGCCATTGTGATACGTCGCCGCAAGAGCGCGGAGGCGCTCCTCATTCGTCCCCGCCATCTCAGGCCTCCAGTGTGTCGATCGTGGCGTTCACCGCGGCAAGGAACTCCTGCGCCATGGCGGCATCGGCGTCTTCGACGTCCTCCAGCGCGGCGCGGAGCTGCTCCGCGATGTACAGAGCCTCTGCCCGCGCCTCGGAGAGAAGCTGCACACCCGCTGACATGTTCTTGGTGAACCGTGCGCGGAAGTCCTGCGACATCTGGTCGTTCGCCCACACCGTCGCCGTCAGCTGAGCGTCTGCGCCGCTCAACTCTCCACGCGCGAAGGTGATCGTCTCCGCAAGCTCGTTCAGCCTGCTGACCTGATCCGCGATCTGATCGCGATCCGCGCCGAGTTCCTGACTCATCGTTCCCTCCCCGATTCGTCCAACGTGGGCAATGCTAGGGGCTGGCCCGCTCCATGCCTATGGAGAGAACTACCCACTCTGCGTCAGCGAGGCGGTTGCGCCCCGGGGCTCGCCCCCGCGCCGGGAGGTGGGGGCTGCTGCCCGTACGTCCCCGGCGGGTATGAGCCTTGCGGCGGCTGGCCGTAGTAGCCCTGCGGCGGGTGCGGCCCAGGCACCGGCTGCCGCTGCTTGCGACGCGCGGCCAGCACCACGACCAGCACGATCACACCGACCAGCACCACCCCGCCACCGAGCAGCCCCAGCACCAGACCCATCGGGAACGGCTCACCCTCGGAGCCGCCGCCGGCGCCCTCATCAGAGTCGGCTCCCGCGGCGGGGGCATCCCCGATCGGCGGATCGATCGGGTACTCGTTGAATTCGCCCGAGTACACGCCGGCCTCGTACTGCGCGGGCGTCGGCACGCCCTCGGCGGTGATCAGCGGGTTCTCATCTGGGAACTGGGTCGGGTCCGTCGCCAGCAGACGCGGCAGATCGATGAACCCGTACCCCTCCTCGTCCGTGTGCACCGGATCGGGATTCGCGTGCGAGGCCGTGTGGATGAGCGACTGCAGAATCTGATTCGACGTCGCCTCCGGCCACTTCTGCATCGCCAGGGCAAGGCTGCCTGCGGTGAACGGCGCGGCAAGCGACGTGCCGCTCATCAGCATGGGCCGGTCCCAGGTGCCCGCATCGCCGCGCTGATACGTCAGCGAGCCGTCGCCCGGAGACACGATCGTGAGCCACGGCGCGATCACGGGGTCGTCCCTCACGCCGCCGGGGCCGAAGCTCTCCACCGAGACGGCGCCGTTGAACGAGGCGGTGGTGCTGCCATCGCCGAGCTCGTTCGTATCCGCTCCCGCGTTGCGATTGGAGGCGACAACGATCACACCCGCCTTGACGGCCTGGATCAGCGCGGTTGCGAACTGCCCGTCGACGCCCTGCCCGCTCGTGAAGAGGATGATGTCGGCACCGCGCTCGACAGCGTCACGCACGTTCTGGACGCTGTACTCCTCGTCTGTCGCGCAGAGGGGCACGTCATCTCCCTGGCCGTACACGGCGGTGTACACGAGCACTTCGGCGCCCGCTGCAACGCCCGGGATGCCCGGGTTTCCGCCCACCGGCTGGCCGTTGCCCGCGAGCATCGTCGCGACATCCGTGCCGTGCTGCGCGGTGGCGCCATCATCCAGAATCGGCACCTCCTCCCCCGAGGCGCACTCGGTAGCGCCCGCGCCGACGATGTTCGCTCCCCGCAGCGCCGGCGCATCGGCATTCACGGGCGTGTCCATCAGCGCGATCGTCACGCCCTCGCCCGTCACCTCCGCATGCGCGGCCGCGACCCCGGCATCCGTGTACCACCACAGGCCGCTCTCATAGTCCGACGCCGCACCCGCCGGCGCCGCCGCCCCCAGCAGCAACACCAGACCCGCAGCGGCCGCCGTCATCCGCCTCACACCACGCTTCACGCGCCCACCCTTCCGCTCACGCGACAGACGTCCCGGCGACCCGCATCGCACGAGCAGTGCCGGCACGCCGTCATGAGCAACCTACCCAACTCCCCCGCGAATGGGGCGGGCAGCCGTGCCCATCGCGACCGCGCGACACCGCCGGTACGATCGGACGCTCCTACCCGCCCTGCCCGTGCGGCGCCTGCGGCGGCCTGGGCGGGGGCGGGTACTGGCCCTGGGCGGGATGGCCATACTGGCCCTGCGGGTGCGGGCCCGGCGGGTGCGGGCCCTGTGGCGGCTGACCGTAGTAGCCCTGCGGCGGATGCGGACCAGGCACCGGCTGACGCGGCTTGCGGCGGGTGGCCAGCACCACGACCAGCACGATCACGCCGACCAGCACCACCCCGCCACCGAGCAGGCCCAGCACCAGACCCATCGGGAAGGGCTCGCCCTCGGAGCCACCGCCGGCGCCTTCGTCGGAGTCGGCTTCCGCAGCGGGGCCATCCCCGATCGGCGGATCGATCGGGTAATCACCGAACTCGCCCGAGTACACACCGGCCTCGAACTGTGCGGGTGTCGGGTCGCCGTCGGCGGCGATGAGCGGGTTCTCGTCCGGGAACTGGGTCGGGTCCGTCTCCAGCAGTCGCGGCACGTCGATGAACCCGTACCCCTCCTCGTCCGTGTGCACCGGATCCGGGTTCGCGTGCGAGGCCGTGTGGATCATCGACTGCAGGATCTGATTCGACGTCGCCTCCGGCCACTTCTCCATCGCCAGCGCCAAGGCTCCGCCCGTGAACGGCGACGCGAACGACGTCCCCGCCAGAAGCTGCGGCTCGTCCCACGCGCCCGCGTCGCCGCGCCGATACGTCAGCACAGTGTCGCCGGGAGCCACGATCGCCACCGACGGCGACACCACCGGCTCATCCCGCGAACCGCCCGGACCATACGCCTCCACCCCGATGAGCCCATTGAAAGTCGAGATCTCCGTCCCCGGAGGCATCACGTACCCGTAGTTGTCGTGCGCCGCCGTGACAATCACTCCCGCGTTGATCGCCTGGATCAGCGCGGTCGCCGTCACATCGGCGATCGCGAGGCCGCTCGAGGTGACGATGATGTCCGCGCCCTGCTCGACAGCGTCACGGATCAGGCTCACGGTGTACTCGGCGTCGGACACACACGTCGGCACACCCTCGGCACTGTTGAGAGCGGTGTACACGAGCAGCTCCGCCCCGGGGGCGACGCCCGTGACACCCGGGTTGCCGTTCACCGGCTGCCCGTTGCCCACGAGCATCGTCGCCACATCCGTGCCGTGCTGCGAACCCGGCCCGTCATCGAGCACCGGCACCGGCTCTCCCGTCAGGCACTCGGTCACACCGCCGGCACGGATGTTCGCGCCCGCCAGCGCCGGCGCATCCGCGTTCACCGGCGAATCCATCAGCGCGATCCTCACGCCCTCACCCGTCGCCTCCGCGTGCGCGTCCGCGACCCCGGCATCCGTGTACCACCACAGACCGCTCTCGTCGTCCGACGCCGCACCCGCCGGCGCCGCCGCACCGAGCAGCAGCAGCATCACGCCCGCAGCAGCAGCCGCCATCCGCCCCGTTCGGCGGGGGCGACGCCCAGTGCGCACGCTCATCTCGATCCCTCCGGAGCCTGGCGTGGCGCGGAGGACTCCCGCGCCGCCCGCTCCTGACGTTCCCATCGCTTCCGGCGCGCACGACGGAGGACGACCGTCCACAGCACGATGACGGCGAGGAGGACCACCCCGCCACCGATCGCGCCGATCAACAGCGCCTCGTCGGACGGGCGGTTGTTCCCCCACCGGGAGTACCACAGGGAATCCGACTCCGTGGCCGCCGTCGCAAGCAGCGTCGGCAGCGCCGCGGCCATCACGGCCGCCCCATACGCCAGCTCACCCTTCATGGGCCGCCTTCCCGTCTCGCGCTCGCGCGCCGATGATGCCACGCGTCCGTGCCCCGTCCGGCGCCGGACGCGAAGATGGGCGGCGCCCGCTCACGCGGACACCGCCCATCTGGTCAGCCTGAGGCTCAGGCGAAGCGCTTGGCGTTCGCCTGCTCCGTCTGCTGGAACTGCTCGCCGTCGCGCTGAACCTGCTGGCCGATCTGCGTCAGCAGGATCTTCATGTCCGCAATCGCCTGGTTCCAGTTGCGCTGAGCGATCTGGTACGACTCGGACGCCGAACCCGACCAGTCCGAACGGAGCGGCGCGAGCGCGCGGTCCATGTCGGCCAGGTGGGACTCGATCGTGCTGGCGCCGGACGAGATGTCGGCCGCGGCGGTGGCGATGCCACCGAAGTTCGCCTTGAAGGTCATGATTCTCTCTCCCTAGGTTCCGGTCAGCCCAGACGGCTCTGAAGGTTGCTCATCGCCGACGCCGACGTGTCGTCGGACGTCGTGTAGCCCACCTGCGAGGACTTGAGGTTGGCCTCGAACGCGTCGAGGTTGTCGGTGATCTTCTTGGCCTGGGCGCGCCAGGCCTGCATGAGCGACGTGAAGGCCGTCGCGGCGGAACCCTGCCACGACGCGCCGATGCCGGCGAGCTTGCCCTCCAGCTGCGTGATGTCGGTGTTCAACTGAATCTTCGCCTGCGCGACGATCTGAGCGCCGCGCTCAATAGCACCATCTGCGGCGGAAACCTCGTTGGCCATATTCATCTCCAAGTTCTGGGGCGACGTATGTCACCCGGTCATGGACCCCTCGGATCCCCCCTACGGGAACCATCACCGGATGCCCGGCGACGCGACCCACCATACAGAGACGCCCAAGGCGGACCAATGGGTACCACTCCCCATCGGACGCGTCCCTATACTGAGTGCGGCGCTGGGACACAGGGGAGCGGATGAACGAACGCGACGGAGGCACCGCAGTGGCGGCGCCTCAGCTGCTGAAGCTCACGATCCAGTCAGGCGAACGCCGCGTGGACGTCGCGCTTCCCGGCGGGGTCCCCGTCGCCGAGATCGTGCCGTCGGTCGCGCAGCGCCTGCGGGTGCTCGACCCCGTCGACGCGCACGCCGGCTACTGGTTCGTGCGCTCGGACGGCGAGCGGCTCGACCCCGACCGCTCGCTCGTGGCGCAGCGGGTGCAGGACGGCGATGTGATCGCGCTGCAGGTCGGCGCCGACTCGACCCCGACCAAGACCTACGACGACATCGTCGAGGCCGTCGCCGACGTCGTCGAGGAGCAGGCGAAGCCCTGGACGCCCGCCGACACCGTGACCACCACGACCGTGACGGCGTCGGTGCTGCTGACCGTGGCGGCGCTGCCCGTGCTCGTCGCCGAGCTCGCGGGCGAGCACTCGCTCATCGCGCCGATCGGCACCGGGCTGGCCGCCGTCCTGCTGCTCATCTGCGCGACCGTGCTCGAGAAGATCGGCACACCGCCGCAGGCGCCGGTCGCCCTCGTGCAGGTCGCGGCCCTGCACGCGGCCGTCGCGGGGTTCACCGCCCTGGGCGTGGCTCCCGGCTGGGGCCTGCCGACCGCCCTGGCGGGCGCGGGCGCCGCCCTCGTCGGCGGCGTCGCCATGCTGCTCGTGTCCAAGCCGCGCGAGTACTCGCTCATCCCGCTCGTCGTCGGCGGCGTCATGGGCCTGGCGGGCCTCGTCGTCTTCCTCACCGGCGCCGCGCCGGCGTCGATCCTCGCGATCGCCCTCGCCGCCGCCGGCATGGCCGGCCTCGGCATTCCGTGGCTCGCCCTGGCCTCCACATCGCTGCGGGTCGCGTCGGCGCGCGACGACTCGGAGATCTACGCCGCGCCCGCGGAGGTCTCGCGCGCGCAGGTCGCCGAGCGCTACGCCATGGGCCACCGCTTCCAGGTCGCGCTGCGGATCGCGACGGGCGCGATCGCGCTGCTCGCCACCGCCCCCGTCGTCGCATCCGGCCTGCCGGGCCTGGCCCTGGCCGTCTTCACGTACGTGGCCCTCGTGCTGGGCGTGCGACAGGTGTTCTCGCGCGCCGACATCGTCGCGGTGACGGCCACCGCCATGGCCGGCGCCGTGCTCACGGTCTTCGTCGCCGTCACCGCGTTCCCCGATTGGAGCACCGGGCTCATCATCGTGCTCGCGGTCGTGGCCGCCGCCGTGATCGGGCTCGGGCTGCTCGCCCCGAAGAAGCGCCTCTGGCTCGACCGCGTCGCCGACCCGGCCGAGATCGTGACGATCGCGCTGCTGCCGCCGCTGGCGATCCTCGTGGGCGGGTGGTTCTGACGCATGGCGTCGAAGCAGGAGCTCATCCAGGCGCACCGCTTCAGCCGGCGGCGACTGCTGACGGCCTTCACGAGCGGCGCCCCCGGCGGGCGTGAGCTGGCGCCGGCGAAGCCGCTGCGCGGCGTGGTCGTCGGCCTCGCGCTGGCCGTGCTGACCGCGGTCGGCACCCTCGTCGTCGGCTCGTTCACGGGCACGCTCCCCGACGGCTGGAAGGACGCCTCGGTGGTCGTCGTGAAGGGCGAGGGCACGCGGTACGTCGCCATCAACGGCACCCTCTACCCCTTCCTCAACCTCGCCAGCGCCCGGCTCGCGACCGGATCGTCCGACATCCTCGAGGTGACGGCGGATCAGCTGGCCGGCATGCCACGCGAGTCCGCCCCGATCGGGATCGCCGACGCCCCCGACGCGCTGCCCGAGGCCGCGCGCCTGATCGACGCCGCCTGGACCTCGTGCGTCTCGGACGAGATCGGCCGCGCGATCGCGGGCGAGACCGTCTACGGCGAGGACGGCAACCCGATCGAGGCGGCTCCGTCCACCCGCATCGCGACAGCCGGCGTGCCCGGCACCGCCCCCGTCGCCGACATCGTGCTCGACCCGGCCGGCACCGCGTACTACGTGACCGGATCGATGCGGTACGAGATCCCCGCGCAGGTCGAGGCCATGAGCCTGGCCCTGCAGGTGACGCACCAGCCGCGCACCGTCAACGCCAACTGGCTGAACCTGCTCGACCAGGGCACGCCGCTGCGCGCCCTCTCGTTCGACCGCCTGGGTCAGCCTGCCGAGGACACGGACCTGCGGGTCGGGCAGATGGTGCAGACGCAGGACGCGGAGGGCGCCGTGACGGGCGACTACATCGTCACCGACAACTCGCGGCTCGTGCGCCTCAACGCGTTCGCGCGCGAGCTCGCCGCGATGTCGGTGAGCGAGGATCCGACGCTCCAGGAGCCGGTCACCATGAGCGTGACCGAGGCGGGACCGCTCATCTCGGAGGAGAGCGCGATCCCGGAGGACTGGCCCACCTACCTCGCGGCCCCGGCCGAGGGGGCGACGTGCGTGCGCATGGAGCCCTCGGAGTTCCCGGCGACCGACGGCGCCGAGGTGCTGCGCCCCACCGTGACGGTGAGCGCCGCTCCGGCCGACCTCACGCCCGGCCCCGTCGTCGAGCCCGGCGGCGGCGCCCTCGTCGACGCCGTGTCGGCCGGCGGCGGCGACGCCTTCGGCTACATCTCCGAGAACGGCGTGTACTTCCCGATCGCGACCTTCGCCGACGTCGAGCGGCTCGGGTACGCGCGCGATGACATCGTGATCGTCCCCGCCGGCTGGGCGCGGCTGTTCCCCATCGGCCCCGAGCTCAGTCAGGACGCCACGGGAGTGGTGGCCTCGGAGGGCTCGTGAGCCGGCGCGGGCCGATCGGCGCACTGGCCGTCGCCCTCGCCGTCGGCGGGCTCGCGGTCGCACCGGCGCAGCCGGCCGTCGCGCAGACCGAGGAGCCGTGCCTGCAGGCGCAGCCGCTCATCGAGGGCTCCGGCAACTCGCTCGTCGAGCGGCTGGGACTCGCGAAGGCCTGGCAGGTCACGCGCGGCGAGGGCGTGACGGTCGCCGTCGTCGACAGCGGCGTCGACGCCGACAACGCGCACCTGCGGGGCGCGCTCGCGGGCGGGCAGACGACGTTCGCCCCCGCCCCCGGCCAGAACCCGTCCGTCGACCCCGGATCGGACCTGTACGGGCACGGCACGGCGGCCGCCGGTCTCATCGCGGCGCGCAGGATCGACGGCTCCGACGTGGTGGGCGTGGCCCCCGCCGCGACCGTGCTGCCGCTGCGCGCGTTCCAGGTGCCCTCCACCGAGGACGACCAGAACGTGGGCCCCTCCGCCGCCTCGGTGGCGAACGCGATCCGGATCGCGGCCGATCAGGGCGCGCAGATCATCAACCTCTCGCTCTCGCAGGCCGCGCCGAGCGGCGAGATCCAGGGTGCGGTGCAGTACGCGCAGGACCGGGGCGCGCTCATCGTGGCCAGCGCCGGCAACCGCGGCACGAGCGAGGACGACGCCGACGGCGTGCGCTACCCCGCCGCGTACGACGGCGTGCTCGGCGTGAGCGGGGTGACCCTCGCCGGGGAGTGGGACTTCGGGGCGTCGTTCGCCGGCGAGCACGTGGACGTCGTGGCGCCGGGCCAGGGGCTGCTCGCGCCGTGGTGCGGTGGCGGCGACACGTCGCTGGGCGACGAGGTGTCGGCCAGCTGGGCCACCGCGGTCGTCTCGGGCATCGCGGCGCTCGTGGCGTCGGCGCACCCCGACGAATCTCCCGAGCAGTGGGCGCACCGGATCATGGCGACGGCGCTGCGGACCACGCCCGACGCGCGCAAGGACACCGTCGGCTGGGGCGAGGCGCGCCCCTACGAGGCCGTCGCGTTCGTCGACGACGGCGGCGTGCCCGGCCCGGACTCGCCCACGCACGAACGGCCGGCCGACGTCGTCATCGACGACAGCGAGATCCGCATCGAGGCGCCCCGCGATCCGCTCGCCGGCGCGAGGGAGATCGTGGCCTGGACGCTCGCGGGGGGCGTGGCCGTCTCGCTCACCGCGCTCGTCATCGGCCGCCTCGGCACGCGCCGCCCCGTCCGCCGCCGCTGAACGCGTTGTCCTTTTTTGATCTGCGCCGCTCGGGCACCCGCTTCGCGGGTGCCGCTCGCGTGCTCGCGCCGTCGCGTCCCGCGCCGGCGAGGCGGCGCTGCGCGCCGCATCGGCGGCCGCACGCTCGCGCTTCGCGCTCGCACAGTGACCGGTTGGTGTGGAGGGGCGCGCGAATCGGTTGAACTGATCGGTTGCTGAACGGAGCGGCGCAGCCGCGGAGATGAAGCGACCACCACAACCGTCTTGGACTTGCTGGGGTTCAGCGACCGTGGGGTTTCACCGTTCGGTTGAACTGATCGGTTGCGCCCGTCGGTTGCCGCGGCCGGGTGCAGCGGATCAGATGACGTCGGCGAAGGTGCGGTCCGGGGTGCCGAAGCGGTGGGCGGTGATCGAGATGGCCTGCTCGCGCAGGAACGGCAGCAGCTCGAGGCGGCCGGCCGTGGTGACCTCGCCCGCGTAGATCGCGAGGTCGGGGTCGCCGTGCACCGCCTCGGCGAGCGCGCCATGCAGGGCGCGCACGGACGTGCGCGGACCGATCAGGCGCACGCGCGGCGGGCGGGCGACGTCCGCCGCGCGCGGATCGACGAGGTCGACCAGCTGGGCCTCGGCGTCGTCCGCGTCGGAAGGCTGCGGTGCTCGCCTCGCCTCCGCGGCGTCGCCGCTGCGTTCCGCCACCGATCCGAGGTCCGCGGCCGACCCGGCTTCGGCGGCCGGGCGTGCCATCCGGGCGATCCAGTCCTCGTCCGACTCGACGTGAACCGGGATGCGCAGGTCGCCCAGCGCGCGGCGCACCGGCGCCGGCAGCCCCACCGGCAGGCTCAGCGTGAACGCACCGCCGGTGCGGATGCCCGCGATGAGCACGCGCAGCACCTCCTGCCGGCCGGCGTCGGCCGTCGCCCGTACCGCCACGGGCACCGGCCGGTAGCGGAACAGGTTGCGCTCCACGCCCAGGCGCGAGACGTCCTTGATCCGGCCGAACTCGCGATCCCACGCGACCGCGTCCGACAGCGCGGCGCGACGCAGCCACTCGAACTCGTCGTAGCCGAGCGAGGGCTGGGCGGCCTCGATGAGCGCCGTGATGCGCGTGTCGAGCCCCCGCAGGTGGAGGTTGCGCCCCGCGGCACCGCCGTTCGTCGCGCGCCAGTCGCCGAGCCCGATCAGGTAGTGCGGTCCGCCCGCCTTCGTGCCGGCGCCGACGGACGATCGCTTCCAGCCGCCGAACGGCTGGCGCTGCACGATCGCCCCCGTGATGCCGCGGTTGACGTAGAGGTTGCCCGCCTCGACCCGGCGCAGCCACGCCGCCAGGTCCTCCGGATCCTGCGTGTACAGCCCGGCGGTGAGACCGTAGTCGACCGCGTTCTGCACGCGGATGGCCGCCTCGAGCGTGGGCGCGTGCATGACGCCCAGCACGGGGCCGAAGAACTCCTCGGTGTGGAAGCGCGAGCCCGGCCGCACGCCCACGCGGATGCCGGGGGTCCAGTACCGGCCGTCTCCGCCCGGCACCTCCTGCGGCTTCACGAGCCACTGCTCGCCCGCGTCGAGCGTCGTCAGCGCCCAGTGCAGCTTGCTCGAGGGCCGCGGCGTCTCGATGAGCGGCCCGACCTCGCTGAGGGGATCGGACGGCGGCCCCACGCGCAGCGAGCGCGTGGCGTCGACGAGCTGCCTCGCGAAGCGCTTGGAGCGACCGACGGGACCGACGAGGATCGCGAGCGACGCCGCCGAGCACTTCTGCCCCGCGTGCGAGAAGGCGCTGCGCACGAGATCGGCGGCCGCCAGGTCGAGGTCGGCCGACGGGGCGACGATCATCGCGTTCTTGCCGCTCGTCTCCGCCAGCAGCGGCAGGTCCGGCCGCCAGCTGCGGAACAGCTGCGCCGTCTCCCACGATCCCGTGAGGATCACGCGGTCCACGTCCGTGTGCGAGACGAGCTCGCGCCCCAGCTCGTCCTCGTCGAGGTCGACGAGCGCGAGCAGCTCGCGCGGGATGCCGGCGTCCCACAGGGCCTCCGCCACGACGGACGCGCACCGCCGCGCCTGCGGGGCCGGCTTGAAGACGACGCCGGATCCCGCGGCGAGCGCCGCGAGCACACCGCCGGCCGGGATCGCGAGGGGGAAGTTCCACGGCGGCGCCACCACGGTCACGCGCGACGGCTCGAACCGGGCGCCCGGCACCGCGTCGAGCTCGGACGCGTTCGCCGCGTAGTAGTTCGCGAAGTCGACGGCCTCGCTCACCTCGACGTCGGCCTCGGCGAACACCTTGCCCGTCTCGGAGGCTGCCACCTCGATGAGGGCGCCCCGGCGCGCGTCGAGCGCCTGGGCGGCCCGGCGCAGCGCCTCGGCGCGCTCGGCGGCGGGGGTGGCGCCCCATGCCTCGCCCGCCGCTCGTACGCGCTGCACGATCCGCTCCAGCGCGTCGCGGTCGGTCACGCGCGCGGCCTCGACGGTCGCCGTGCCGGCCGTCGAGGCCGGCACCCGGGCGAGCACCTCCCGCGCCCACTCGCGGTTCTCCGGCAGCGCCGGATCCGTGTCGGGGGTGTTGCGGAAGCCGGGTGCCCCCGTGGCGTCGGCCGACTCCACCGCCTGGAACACGGCCGTCTCCACCCATGTGTCCTGCTCGAACCGGCGGTCGGGCTCGTCGTGCCCGCGTGCGATGTCGAGCACCGCCTGCGTCAGCTGCTCCTCGGCCGCGGGCGCGGCGTCCGAGGCCTCGGTGGCGCGGCGGCGGGCGCGGCGGTTCGGGCCCGTCGGCAGCGAGGGATCGACCGATCGGCGCACGGACGCCACGAACCGATCCCGTTCTCGCGCGAAGAGCGATCCGTCCTCGGCCATCCCGAACGCCGCCGAGAGGAAGTTCTCGCTCGAGGCGTTCTCCTCGAGGCGCCGCACGAGGTAGCTGATCGCCACGTCGAACTCGGCCGGGGCGACCACCGGCACGTAGAGCAGCACGGGGCCGACCGTGTTCGACACCGCCTTCACCTGGCCCTGCGCCATGCCGAGCAGCATCTCGAACTCGACGGCGCCCGCCACGCCGCGGCGGTTCGCGAGGTGCCACGCGTACGCGATGTCGAAGAGGTTGTGCCCGGCGACGCCCAGCTGCACCGCACGCGTCCGCTCGGGCGTGAGCGCGGCGTCGAGGCAGCGCACGTAGTTGGCGTCGGTGTCGAGCTTCGAGGAGTAGGGGGCGAGCGGCCAGTCGTGCATCGCCGCGTCGACCCGCTCCATCGCGAGGTTCGCGCCCTTCACGAGGCGCACCTTGATGGGGGCGCCGCCGGCGTCGACGCGCGCGGTCGCCCAGGCGGTGAGCTCGTCGAGCGCCGGCAGGGCGTCGGGCAGATACGCCTGCAGCACGATGCCGGCGCGCAGCCGGCGCAGCTCGGGCTTCTCGAGCAGCCGCGTGAACACCGCGATCGTGAGGTCGAGGTCGCGGTACTCCTCCATGTCGAGGTTCAGGAACGTGCCGTTGCCCGCCGCGGTGAGGTACAGCGGCGTGAGCCGCTCGACGACGCGCTCGACGATCTCGTCGAACGCCCACATCGACAGGTGCGAGGCGATCGCCGACACCTTCACCGAGACGTAGTCCACGTCGTCGCGCTCCACGAGCGCGTGGATGCCCGCCAGGCGGTGCCGCGCCTCCTGCTCGCCCAGCACGGCCTCGCCGAGCAGGTTGAGGTTCAGCCGTGCGCCGCCCTGGCGGAGCCGCTCGATCGCCGGCCCCAGCTTCTCCGGGCGCGCGTCGACGATGAGATGCCCGACCATCGCGCGCAGCACGCGGCGGGCGAGGGGGATGACGGCGGCCGGCGCGATCGGCCCGACGGCACCGCCCGCGCGCACGGCCGCCCGCAGCGGCAGCGGCAGGAAGCCGGGGGCCAGCGGCGCGATCCTCGCGAGGTTGCGGGCCGCGGCGGTGAGGCTCTCCGGCCGCATCACCCCGTCGACGAAGCCGACCGTGAAGTCGAGCCCGTTCGGATCGCGCAGCACTCCCGCGAGGCGCTCCGCGGCCGGGTCCTGCTCGACCTCGGCGGCCTGCAGCACCCAGCGCCGGGCGAGGGCGACGGCCTCGTCGATCAGGTCGCTGTGCGTCGCGGCAGGCATGGGCCCAGCCTACGAGACGAGACCGATTTCGCTCCGTTCCCCGCAGGGGGTTAGTGTCTGGCCATGGAAGCCACCGACGTGCTGATCCGCCCCATCCGAGACGTCGACGCCGAGGCGATGGGCCGTGTCCACGCCCAGGTGTGGCACGAGACCTACGACGGCATGGTGTCGAAGGCCACGCTCGAGGCCGTCTCGCCCAAGCGCCTGGCCGACCTGTGGACCCACTACGCGCAGCGCGGCCCCGAGCACCGCCACGCCGCGGCCCTCGTCGACGGCGAGATCGTGGGCTTCGCCGCCTCCGGCCCCGCCCGCGACGACGACGCGCCGGCGCCCCGCGAGCTCTACTTCGTGTACCTGCTCGACTCGTGGCACCGCAAGGGCATCGGCCGCGCCCTCTTCGACGCCGTGGTCGACGACGGCGAGCCGCTGTACGGCTGGATCGCGAAGAACTACCCGGGCGGCACCGGCTTCTACGAGAAGCGCGGCTTCCGGCTCGACGGCGTCGAGCGCCAGGAGCCCTTCCTGGGCGAGACGCTCACCGAGGTGCGCTTCTCCCGTGCCTGAGTCGGTCCCCGGATCGCTGCAGGTCTGGGCGCTCGAGGGGATCGGCGAGGTCCGCGCGGGCGACGACCTCGTCGCCGTCATCGCCGCCGCCGCGGGCGACACCCTGCGCGACGGCGACATCCTGGTCGTCACGAGCAAGATCGTCTCCAAGGCCGAGGGCCGCTTCGTGCGGGCGGACGACCGCGAGGACGCCATCACCGCCGAGACCGCGCGGGTCGTCGCCGAGCGCACCTGGCCGAACGGCTCGCGCACGCTCATCGTCGAGAGCCGCCTCGGCATCATCGCCGCCGCCGCGGGCGTCGACGCGTCGAACACCCCCGAAGGGACGGTCCTGCTGCTCCCCGAGGATCCGGATGCGTCCGCCCGTGCGCTCGCGACCGGCCTGCGGCTGCGGCTCGGCGCCGAGGTGGGCGTGATCGTCTCGGACACGCTGGGGCGCGCATGGCGCGACGGGCAGACCGACCACGCGATCGGCGCCGCCGGCGTGCGCGTGTTCGAGGACCTGCGCGGCCAGGTCGACGCGCAGGGTCGCGAGCTCGCCGTCACGCTGCCGTGCGTCGCGGACGAGCTGGCCGCCGCCGCCGACCTCGTCAAGCGCAAGACGGCGGGGCGCCCCGTGGCGGTCGTGCGCGGCCGCGCCGACCTCGTGGGCCCGCTCGACCTGCCGGGCGCGCGCTCGATCGTCCGCCCCGCCGAGCGCGACATGTTCCACACCGGCGCGGAGGAGTCCTACGCCGCCGGCTACGCGGCCGGCGTCGCCGCGCGCGGCTGACCGCTCCCTGAGCCCCTCCCCGGCGCCGGATCGGGCCTTCCCGCGCCGGCGCCCCGCTGACAGACTGGCCGCATGGGTGCCATCGAGAACGCCAAGGTCACCGTCGTCGGGGCCGGAGCCGTGGGGTCGAGCAGCGCGTACGCCATGCTCATCCGCAAGGCGGCCCGCCACGTGGTGCTGTACGACATCGCCGCGCAGAAGGTCGAGGCCGAGGTGCTCGATCTCGCCCACGGCACGAGCTTCACCGGATCGAGCCGCATCACGGGCGGCTCCGACATCGCCGTGACGGCGGGGTCGCACGTCGTCGTCATCACGGCCGGCGCGAAGCAGGCGCCCGGCCAGACGCGCATGGACCTCGCCGCGACGAACGCGCGGATCATCGCCACGATGATGCCGCGGCTGCTCGAGGCCTCGCCCGACGCGATCTTCGTCATCGTGACGAATCCGTGCGACGTGCTCGCGGTGATCGCGCAGCAGGCGACCGGCCTGCCGCCGGAGCGGGTGATGGCATCCGGCACCGTGCTCGACACCTCGCGGCTGCGCGTGCAGCTGGCCGAGGCCGCCGGCGTGGCCACGCGGTCGGTGCACGCGCACATCGTGGGCGAGCACGGCGACACCGAG
Source organism: Microbacterium sp. FG3 (assembly GCF_057809335.1). Lineage (NCBI taxonomy): Bacteria > Bacillati > Actinomycetota > Actinomycetes > Micrococcales > Microbacteriaceae > Microbacterium > Microbacterium sp. FG3. The sequence continues at coordinate 15,854 of NZ_JBMDJT010000010.1, forward strand.
TTCCCGCTGTGGACGAGCGCCACGATCGGCCCCGTGCCGCTGCTCGACTGGCGCGCGCCGGGCTTCGACGGCTTCCGCCGCGAGGAGCTCGACGCCATCGCGATCGAGGTGCGCGACGCCGCCTACCGGGTGATCCAGGGCAAGGGCGCGACGAACTACGGCATCGGCCTGTCGGTGACGCGCATCGTGGAGGCGATCCTGGATGACGAGGGGGCCGTGCTGCCCGTGTCGACGGTGCTCAGCGGCTTCCACGGCATCGACGGCGTCGCGCTGTCGGTGCCGTCGATCGTGAACGCGGCCGGCGCGTTCCCGATCCGCGAGACGCGCTTCGACGACGCCGAGCTCGAGCTGCTGCGCACGTCGGCCGCCGCCATCTCGCTCACGGCGCAGAGCGTCGCGGGCTAAGACAGCGCCGGTCGGATGTCGGTGTGGCCGAAGTCCTCCCCGACGAACAGCAGCTCTTCGCCCCGGGCGCGCGCGAGCGCGTAGCTGAAGCAATCGCCCAGGTTCAGCCGGGCCGGGTGCCCGCAGCCCCGACCGAAGTCGCGGTAGGCCTGCTGGGCGATGCGAGCCTGCTCGGCGTCGAACGGCACGATCTCCACGCGCCAGAGCCGCAGCAGGTCGTCGGCGAGACGCTCGACGACCGGATTGCGGCGCCCGGCCAGCACTGCGGCCAGCTCCACCGAGGTCGCGGCCGATATCGACAGCCGTTCCGCGGAGAAGGCGGCCCGATCCACCTCCGACCACCCCTCCTCGCGCAGCAGCACGGCGAGGACCGCCGAGGTGTCGAGGATCATGCGGGCAGGCCGTTCTCGTCGTACAGCTCCGCGCCGAGCGCGCCCGACGACGGCCACGCTTCCGTCTCCTGCCACACGCGCGACAGCAGCGTGTCGATCTCGCGGCGGCGATCCTGCTCGTCGGGCATCGGCTCGCCGGCCTCCAGGCGCTCGAGCTTCTCGCGAAGCGCCACCTCCAGGGCACTCACCTGCGTCGAGCCCAGCCGCGCGGCGAGCTCGCGGGCCAATGCGACGACCGCGTCGTTCTTGATGTTCAGGCTCACGGGTGCCATTCTACCCCGCGCCTTCTACCCGTCTACCTGTCTACCCTCGAGCTCAGCCGATTTCCCCCTTCGAGCCGCGCTCCCCGGTGTGCGACGGGTTCCCGGGCGACATCCGGGAGAATGGCGGGGTGACCACGCCCCGCCCGCGCCCCACCTGGATCCAGGCGCTGTCGGGTGTGTTCGCGGCGGCCGCGCTCGTCGTCCTCGCCTGGTGCGCCGTGTTCGCGGTGCGCGCGCTGCTGCCGACGGAGCCGATCCGCTCGTTCCTCGAGGCGTTCCCCGGCGATGCGCCGCTGCCCGCCGACACGGCCGAGGGCATCCCGGCCTTCGTGTCGTGGACGCACTTCCTGAACGCGTTCTTCCTCGTGCTGATCGTCCGCTCCGGGCTGCGGTTCCGCTTCGAGAGCCGCTCGGGCGGGCTGTGGACCTCGCGGCGCGTGAAGCGCCGCCGCCTGTCGCTCGCGCTGTGGGGCCACCTCGCCGTCGACCTGCTGTGGCTCGCGAACGGCGTCGTGTTCGTCGTGCTGCTGTTCGCGAGCGGCCACTGGGTGCGCATCGTGCCGACGAGCTGGGATGTGCTGCCGAACGCGGTCTCGGCGCTGCTGCAGTACGTGTCGCTGGACTGGCCCACGCACAACGGCTGGGTGCACTACAACGCGCTGCAGCAGCTGGCGTACTTCGCGATCGTCTTCCTCGCCGCGCCGGTCGCGGCGGTGACCGGCTGGCGACTCAGCGCGTTCTGGCCCGCGCGGCTCGACGGCCTGCTCTCCGCGCGCGTCGCGAAGGCGCTGCACTGGCCGACGATGCTCTTCTTCGTCGCCTTCACGCTCGTGCACGTCGGGCTCGTGCTCGCCACCGGCGCGCTGCGCAATCTCAACCACATGTACGGCGGCCAGGACGCCGTCAACTGGGTGGGGTTCGGGGTCTTCGCCGCCACCGTCGTGCTCATGGCGTTCGGCTGGTACGCGATGCGCCGCGACGACTGGATCGCGAAGGTCGCGGCGCGCTTCGGCGACGTGCGCCTGCTCGAGCGCTGACCCGAGTCAGCCGCGCGAGCGGGCCGCGAAGGCGGCGATCCGCTCGCGGGCCTCGGCGCGCTCGAAGGCCTCGCCGATGGTGCGGGCCTCCTCGTCGAGCTGCGCCGCGAACGACCGGCCGGGGCGCGAGCGCAGCAGCCGCTTCGCCTCGCCCAGCGCCCGCGAGGCACCGGCGGCCCACGCGCGCGCGACCTCCTCGGCCCGCGCGGCGACGCTCTCGGGCGCGACGACCTCGGCCACGAGGCCCCACTCGCGCGCCTCGGCCGCCGGCAGCAGCCGGTCGCCGAGCGCCAGCTGCAGCGCGCGGCGCTCGCCGACCGCGGCGGCCAGGTGCGCCGACACCGACAGGTCGGGCGTGAGGCCCACCCCCGCGTAGCCGCAGCCGATGCGCGAGTCCTCGCCCACGACCGCCCAGTCGCTGCTGAGCAGGATGCCGAGCCCGCCGCCCACGGTCGTGCCGTGCGCGGCGGCGACCACGGGGATCGCCGACTCGGTGAGGGCCAGGATGCCGCGGTTGATCACGCGGGCCAGCTCGCCCACCTGCGCGCCCGAGCTCAGCTCGGCCGCCATCGCGCGCACGTCGCCGCCGGCGCAGAACGCACGCCCGGCGCCCTGCAGGATGATCGCCCGCACGTCGTCGCGGCCGACCGCCTCTGCGGTGACCCGCTCCCACGCGCGCGCCATCTCGGCGTCGAACGCGTTGAGGCGATCCGGGCGATTCAGCGTGATGCGAGCGAAGCCGCCCTCGACCTCCAGCAGCACGGGTGCGTCCGACATGAGCTCTCCCTCGGCGTCATCGCCCGGCCGCGTCGCCGGGCGATTCCGAGCCTAGGCGATCACGCCCCGGCCGCATGCCGGATCAGGCGGTCGCGGCGGCGGCCTCGTCCTCTTCCGTCGCGACGAGCTGGCCGCACGCGCCGTCGATCTCCTTGCCGCGGGTGTCGCGGATCGTCGTGGGGATGCCGGCGTCGTTGAGGATGCGCACGAACTCGTTCTGCGCCGCCTTGGTCGACGCGTCCCACACCGAGCCGGGCGTCGGGTTCAGCGGGATCGGGTTCACGTGCACCCAGCCGCGGCCGCGGGCGTTGAGCTTCTCGGCGAGCATCACGGCGCGCCACGGGTGGTCGTTCATGTCGCGGATGAGCGCGTACTCGATCGAGACGCGGCGCCCCGTCCTGTCGAAGTAGGCGCGCGCGGCGTCGAGCACCTCGTCGACCTTCCAGCGCGAGTTCACGGGGATCATCTCGTCGCGCAGCTCGTCGTCGGGCGCGTGCAGCGAGAGCGCGAAGGTGACGGGGAGCCCCTCGTCCGTGAGCTTGCGGATCGCGGGGGCGAGGCCCACCGTCGACACGGTGATGCCGCGGGCGCTCATGCCGAGCCCGTGGTCCTTGTCGGTCATCACTCGCAGGGTGTGCATGACGCGGGCGTAGTTGGCCAGCGGCTCTCCCATGCCCATGAAGACGATGTTCGTGACCCGCTCGTCCGGGTGCTCGGCAGTGCCCAGGTGACCCTCGCGGATCAGCGCGTTCGCGCGCACGACCTGCTCCACGATCTCGGCGGCCGACATGTTGCGGGTCAGGCCCGCCTGCCCGGTCGCACAGAACGGGCAGTTCATGCCGCAGCCGGCCTGCGAGCTCACGCACAGCGTGATGCGGCCCGGGTAGCGCATGAGCACCGACTCGACGAGCGCGCCGTCGTGCAGCTTCCACAGGAACTTGATCGTGTTCCCGTCGTCGGTCTGCAGGCGGCGCACCTCGGTGAGCAGCGTGGGCAGCAGGCCGGCGACGAGCTCCTCGCGGCCGTCCTTCGGCAGATCCGTCATCGCGGACGCGTCGCTCGTCCAATGCTGGAAGTAGTGCGTCTCGAGCTGCTTGGCGCGGAAGCCGGGCAGGCCCAGCTCCTTCGCCTTCTCCACGCGCTGCTCCGGCGTGAGGTCGGCGAGGTGCACGGGCGGCTTGCCGCGCTTGGGGCTGGCGAACTGCAGCAGCGGGCGGCCGGTCTCGTCCTTGGCCTGCTGCCACCCCTCGGTGCGCGGCCGCACCTGGCGCACGGCGCCGGCGGTGCCGCGCGGCTCGTCGGCGCGCGTCGGGGTGGGGATCTCGGCCATGCCCCCAGGCTATCGGGCGCGCCCTGCGAGAACGCCCGTGCGGACCGCGCGCGCACGCCTGACTAGAATCGGCACGGCTCCGCGACCCGGAGCCCCGTCATCCGCCGCCGCAGCGATGCGGCCCCACCGTCCCCAACGAGGAGGACCATGTCCGTACCGCAGGATCAGACCCCCAAATGGAAGGTCATCGGCCCCGGCTTGGTGGTGGCCGCGACGGGCGTGGGCTCCGCCGACATGGTGGCCACCCTCGTGGCGGGATCGAACTACGGGTACGCGCTGCTGTGGGCCGTGGTCCTCGGCGTCATCCTGAAGATCGTGCTCGTGGAGGGCGCCGGCCGCTACACCGTGGCGACCGGCCGGACGATCTTCGAGGGCTGGCGCTCGCTCGGCCGCTGGCCGGTCTGGTATTTCGCGCCGTACATCGTCGTCTGGGGCGTCGTCTACGCGGCGAGCGCCATGAGCTCCACGGCGCTGCCGATCGCGGCGCTGGTGCGCGACGTGCCGGCGCTGCAGGGCACGGTCTTCACCGAGCTGTGGCCGTGGGCGATCCTCACGGGCCTGCTGGGCTTCGTGCTCGTCTGGTTCAACAAGTACAAGGTCTTCGAGAAGATCACCGCCACGCTCGTCGGCATCATGTTCGTGACGATCGTCATCCTCGCGGTCATCGCCGCGCCCAACGTGCTCCAGGTGCTCACGGGCCTCGTGCCGCTGCTGCCCGAGGGCGACAACTCGATCTTCTACACGCTCGGCCTCGCGGGCGGCGTCGGCGGCACCATCACGCTCGCCGCCTACGGCTACTGGCTGCGCGAGAAGGGCTGGGACAAGCCCCAGTTCATGCGCGTCATGCGCATCGACAACACCGTCGCCTACATCGTGACCGGCATCTTCGTCATCTCGATGCTCATCGTGGGCGTCGAGGTGGTGCAGGCCGCCGGTGTCGCGCTGTCGTCGGGCGACGCGGGCCTGCTCGACCTCGACACCGTGCTGCGCGAGCGCTACGGCGACTTCATCGGCGTCTGGTTCCTCATCGGCTTCTGGGCCGCGGGCTTCTCGTCGGTGCTGGGCGTGTGGAACGGCGTCTCGCTGATGTTCGCCGACTTCATGGGCAACGTCACGGGCAAGGGCTCGGCCCACCCCGACTCGCGCCTGAACGGCAAGTGGTTCCGCGTGTACCTGATCTGGCTGACCTTCCCCGCGATGCTGCTGCTGTTCCTCGAGCAGCCGATCTTCCTCGTGCTGCTGTACGGGGCCCTCGGCGCGCTGTTCATGCCGTTCCTCGCGATCACGCTGCTGCCGATCCTGAACACGGATCGCGTGCCGCGCGAGTTCCGCAACCGCTGGCACACGAACACCGCGCTCGTCGTCACGACGGTGGTGTTCGTCGCCCTGGGCGTCTACCAGCTGATCACCGCGCTCACCCCGCTCTTCGGCGGCTGACCCCTCCCCCTCTCCTCCTCCGCCGAACCCGCCCTCGTTCGCCGAACCCGCGCCCGATCCGGGGCGGGTTCGCGGATCGGGCGCGGGCTCGGCGGGGTGGACGCGGTGGCATCATCGGGGGATGAGCGTTCCGCTGCCCGGCATCGACGTGCCCGAGCGCGTGCGGGCGCTGGCCGGGCCCGAGCCGCTCGAGCCGGTGTGGCGGAACGTGCTCGGCGGGCTCACGTTCCGCGCCGGCGACCGGTACGTGAAGTGGGCGCCGCGGCGCCCGGGGCTGGATCTGCCGCGCGAGGCGGAGCGGCTGGCGTGGGCCGGGCGGTTCGTGCGCGTGCCGCGCGTGCTCGCGCACGGGGCGACCGGCGACGAGCAGTGGCTCGTGACCGAGGCGATCCCGGCGTGGTCGGCGGTGTCGGAGTGGGGCTTCGCGAATCCGGCCGAGGCGGTGCGGGCGGTCGGCGCGGGGCTGCGGGCGATGCACGACGCCCTCCCCGTGGCCGAGTGCCCGTGGGACTGGGGCGTGCCGGCACGGATCGCCGCGGCCGCCGAGCGCGGCACCGTCGTGCCGCCCGAGCTGCGCGATCCGCCGCCGATCGACCGGCTCGTCGTCTGCCACGGCGACGCGTGCTGCCCGAACACGCTCGTCGACGAGCGCGGATGGGCGGCGCACGTCGACCTCGGCAGCCTCGGCGTGGCCGACCGCTGGGCGGATCTCGCGCCGGCCGTGTGGAGCGCGGGGTACAACTTCGGGCCCGGCTGGGATGGCGCGCTGCTCGAGGCGTACGGCGTGGACCCCGACCCGGCCCGGCTGGACTACTACGACCGGCTCTGGCACGCGACCTGACCCGCGCGCCCGGCCCGGCCGCGCGTTAGCCTCGACGGATGGCCGAGGAGCACCCCGCGACGATCGCCGAGCGGGTGGATCGCGAGCTCGAGATCAAGAGGTCGCGGTTCCTCTGCCACCTCGCGCCGGTGGCGTCGGTCGCCGAGGCGGACGCGTTCATCGCGGGGATCCGCCGGGAGTTCTGGGACGCGCGGCACAACTGCGTCGCGATGATCACGGGCGTGCGCGGCGAGCACGCGCGCTCCTCCGACGACGGCGAGCCGTCGGGCACGGCCGGGGTGCCAATGCTCGAGGTGCTGCGGCGGCGACGGATGACGGATGTCGTGGCCGTCGTGACGCGCTACTTCGGCGGCGTCAAGCTGGGCGCCGGCGGCCTCGTGCGCGCGTACGGCCAGGCGGTCTCGGACGCGCTCGACGCGGCGCGCATCGTGCATCGCCGCTCCCTCACCCGCGTGCGGATCGACGCGCCGCACGCCGACGCCGGCCGGCTCGACAACCTCCTGCGCGACTGGGCGCACGCGCACGACGCGGTCCTCGATCCGCCGGAGTACGGCGCCGTCGCGCAGCTGACGGCGTGGGTCCCCGCCGCCGCGCTCGACGCCCTGCGCGCCGACCTGGCGGCCTGGACCCTCGGGGCTCTCGCCCCCGCGGTGGGCGAGGAGCGCGTCGTCGACGTGCCGGACTGACCTGCCGCCTCCTGCGCCGAACCCGCCACCGCTCAGGACGGGCCGAGGATGAAGTTCCAGGAGCCGGTGACGACGGCCGCCGCGACCGCGATGCCCGAGATGAGGGCGCCCGCCGCGATCAGCGCCCACTCGCGCGCACCCCACGGCGACGTGCGCGCCCAGGTCCGCTCGACGGGCGCGCCGAAGCCCCGCGCCTCCATCGAGGTCGCGAGCGTCGACCCGCGCCGGATCGCCAGCACGACGAGCGCGAACGCCATCCCGAGCACGCGCCGCACCCGGCCGGTGTCGGCCACGCCGCGCGCGCGGCGCGCCACCTCGAGCTCGCGCCAGTCGTCGACGAGCAGCCCGATGAGGCGCATGCCGCCCAGGGCGCCGAGCACGAAGCGGGCCGGCAGCCGCACCCGCTGCGAGAGCGCGTCGGCGAGGTCGGTGGGATCCACGGTCGCGAACAGCGCGATGCCGGGCAGCGCGATCGCGAGCACGCGGAAGACGGTGGCGACGGCGAGCGCGAGCGAGCCGTCGGTGATCCGCACGAACAGCCACTCCACGTGCACGGCGCCGTCGGCCTGGCCGTACAGCGCGATCGTGACCCCGGCGAGCGGCGCGGCGATCCACACCGGCAGCGTGCGCATCCAGAACTGCCGGCTCGTCAGACCGGCCGCAAGAAGCAGCGGGATCTCGAGCGCGAGCGCCACGGCGGCCGAGACCCAGTCGATCGTGAAGACGAGCGGGAACGCGATGACGAGCGCGGCGGCGAGCTTGGCGGCGGGATTCGCCCCCGCGATCGGGCCCCTGGCCCGCGGCGGCGCCGGCATCATCATCGGCGCGCTCCCGTGAGCGCGAGGCGGCGCGCGTGGAGGGCCTGGAGCACGTCGGCGTCGTGCGTGACCGCGACGATGCCCGCGCCCGGATCGTCGCCGGCGCCGTCGCGCAGCGCGGCGATGATCGCGACCAGCTCGGCCCACGTGCGCGCGTCCTGCCCGAACGTCGGCTCGTCGAGCACCATCACGCGCGGGCGGGTCGCGAGCATCGCCGCGACCGTGAGACGCCGCTTCTCGCCCCCGGAGAGCGTGTGGGGGTTGGCCTCGGCGAACGCCGACAACCGCAGGCGCTCGAGCAGCTCGCCCACGCGCGCGGCGATCTCGGCCTCGGGCAGGCCGAGCGCCCGCGGCCCGACCTCCAGCTCCCGGCGCACCGTCGTGGCGAGCAGCTGGTGCTCCGGCGACTGCAGCACCGTGCCGATGCGGGTGAGCAGCTGGCGCGACGTCCAGCGGATGGGCGCCGGCCCGGCGTCGCGGGCCACCCCGGCGGCCGCGCGCACCTCGCCGTCCGCGGGCGGCAGGAGGCCCGCGAGCGTGCGACCGAGCGTCGACTTGCCCGCACCGTTGGGGCCGATGATGCCGAGCACCTCGCCCGCGCGCACGTCGACGTCGAGGGGGCCCGCCACGGCGCGGCCGCGCACGCGGGCGACCTCGAGCGCCCGACCGGCGACGAGCACCTCGCCCGGGGCGGATGCGGGGGGAGCGGGATGCCGGGGCGGGATGCCGGGCACCCAGACACCGCGCGCGGTGAGCTGCGCGCCGCGCGCCCCGAGGACCTCGGCCGGCGGGCCGTCGGCGATCACGCCCGGCTCGTCGTCGTCCGCCCCGAGCACCACGATGCGGTCGACGACCGGCAGCCACACGTCGACGCGGTGCTCCACGACGACGAGGGTCGCGCCCGTGCGGTCGAGCACGCGCCCGACGGCGTCGCGCACCTCGGCGACGCCCGCGGGGTCGAGATTGGCGGTGGGCTCGTCGAGCAGCAGCAGGCCCGGCCGCATCGCGAGCGCCCCGGCCAGCGCGAGCCGCTGCTTCTGCCCGCCCGACAGGGCGGACGTCGAGCGGTCCAGCGGCACGTCGAGCCCGACGAGCTCGAGGGCGCTCCGCACGCGCGACCAGATCTCGTCGCGCGGCACCCCGAGGTTCTCGCAGCCGAACGCGACGTCGTCGCCCACGCGCGCGAGCACAGCCTGCGCGTCGGGATCCTGCTGCACGAGCCCCACCCGCCCGCGGGCAGACGCGGGCTCGCGCCCTTCCACGCGCAGGAAGCCCTCCTGCTCGCCCTCGTCGTCGCCGCCCAGCACGCCCGCGAGCGCGTGCAGCAGCGTGGACTTGCCCGATCCGCTCGCCCCGAGCAGCAGCACGCGCTCGCCCGGCGCGATGCGCAGATCGAGCCGACGCGCGGCCCAGCGCAGCCGCGTCGCGTACCGCCAGCCCCAGCCCGCCGCCTCGACGGCGGCGGGCACCGTCGAGGAGGCGGGCATCGGGCCGGGCGTCGGCGCGCTCAGACGCGCTTCCCGGCCGCGCGGCCGGCGGCGAAGCGGTTCAGCGCACCGGTCGCGGCGAGCCCCCGCACGATCGCCCAGCCGCCGAGGCCGGCGATGACGAGGCCCGAGACCGTCGTGGACGCGATGTAGACGGTCGTGAACAGCGCGTCCGCGCCGGGGTACCAGCTGATGCGGTCGTTGATGCCGCCTCCGAGGCCGGCACCCGCGCCCGCGAGGAGCGCGACGGGGAGGCGGAACGAGGCGTAGAGGAAGACGGCGAAGATCAGCTCGGCGCCGAGGCCCTGCACGAGGCCGGACACGATGGTGAGCGGGCCCCACTGGTTGCCGACGAGCGCCGAGATGACCGCCGCGAGCAGCTCGGTGTACAGCGCCGCGCCGGGCTTGCGGATGACGAGGCCGCCGATCACGCCGGCGATCAGCCACGGGCCAGCCAGCAGGCCGCCCAGACCGGGCAGCAGCGCGCCGATGAGGTCGCCCGGCAACTCGTAGCCGACGTTCCAGATCAGGAAGATCACGGAACAGGCGACGCCGATGACGCTGGCGACGACGATGTCGACGACCCGCCAGGTGAAGCGGCGGGACGGTGCGCCCGAGGCGGTCTCGGGCACGGACGTGGACGTGTTCATACTCTCTCCTCCCTGCGCCGGCATGATCCGGATCAGGTTCGACGGTCGAAGCGCGGATCGCTTCCTCTCAGCCCGGCTCGCCGGACTCCCGTGTGATGTGTGCGACCAGTGTAGATCCCCCGCAGGGGTGCGAGCGGCCGCGGGGCTCGACCGACCGGGTGCCCGGGCGCAGCCGGCACCCTCAGCGCCGTTGCAGGGGACGCGCCGCAGCCGCGGTACCGTAGGACCGTGACCCCCGACGATCTGCCCCGGGCGACGTCGGCCGCGGAGCTCTCCCCCGAGCCCGGTCCCCTCGATTCGCGGCCGTCGCACCTGTCCCGGCGGGCGATGCGCGAAGCGCGCCAGCGCGAGCTTCGCGCGCGCGAGAGCGCGCCGCCCGTCGCCGCACCGCCGGTGCTCGCGCCGCCCGCCGAGGAGCCCGCTCCCGGCGCGAGGCGGGGTCTGTTCGGCAAGCGCGCCGCCGCCGCGCCGCCCGCCACCCCCGCCCCCGCCCCGCTCCGCGAGGCGGCGTTCGCCGCGCCCGCGACGGCTGGCGGCGTGGCACCTGGCCCGGCCGAACCCGCGTCACCGGCGGGGCAGCCGCGGACCGCGGTTCTGGATCCGTCGGACGCTCCCGAGCCGGCATCCTCCCCCGAGTCGCCGTCCGTCCCCGAGCCCATGGCCGCGCCGCGCGCCGATGACCTCACCGCGCTGGTCCCCGCGCCGACGGGTCCGGACGTGCCGCCGCTGCGGTACGCCGCCGAGGGCGAGCCCCTGCCCGTGCCGGGCGATGGGCCCGCACCCGCTCACGCCCCCCGCGCCCTCGCGTGGGTCGACCCCGAGGCCGTGGCCGTGCGGTCGTCGACCGCGGCGTTCTCGACCGCGCCGCACCGGGCCGTGACCGGACCCGACCTGCTGCCGCCGCGCCGGAGCCGCACGCTCTCGGCGCTCGCGCCCGTCGCGACGGCCGGCGTGCTCGCGGCCGGGTACGTCGCCACGTGCGTGCTCTGGCCCCTCGATGCCGTGGCCCCGACGGTGACGGCCCAGCAGGTCGCCGTCGCGCCCGCCGCACCGCTCACGGTGGACTGGCCCGCCGCGGGCTCCGCGGCCGTCGCGCCGGTGGGCCTGCTCGACCGTGCCGCCGCCGACTCGAGCGCCTCGCTTCCGATCGCGAGCATCACCAAGCTCGTGTCGGTGCTCATGATCCTCGAGAAGCAGCCGCTCGCCCCCGGTGAGGACGGCCCTTCCTACGGCTTCACGTGGAGCGACTACCGCGACTACCTCGACAACTACCTGTGGGCGGGCCAGTCCTCGCTGGACGTGCCCGTCGACGGCTCGCTGACGCAGTACCAGATGCTCGAGGGCATCCTGATGGGCTCCGCGAACAACTACGTCAATCGCCTCGTCGCGGAGATCTGGGGATCGAACGAGGCCTTCGCCGCCGAGGCCGCCGAGTGGCTCGCGGCACACGGGCTCGCGCACACGACGATCGTCGAGCCGAGCGGCATGGATCCCACGAACACCGCCACGGCCTCCGACGTGCTGCTGCTCGGCCAGCTCGCGCTGGAGAACCCCGTCGTCGCCGAGATCGTCGCCAAGCAGGAGACGACCCTGCCCGGCAACGCGGAGCCGGTGAGGAACTCGAATCCGCTGCTCGGCGAGGAGGGCATCGTCGGCATCAAGACCGGCACCCTCGACGAGTGGAACCTTGTCTCCGCGAAGCGCGTGGACGTCGACGGCGAGAGCGTGACGCTGCTCGCCGCGGTGCTCGGCCAGCCCGACGCCGAGGCCCGCACGAACGCGAGCCGCCAGCTGCTCGACGCGGCCGTCGCCTCGTTGCAGCCGACCACCGTGGTGCCCGCCGGCACCGTCGTCGCCTCGGTGCGGACAGAGTGGGGCGCCGCGGCCGACGTCGTCGCGGCCGAGGATGCCTCGCTCGTGCTGTGGAACGGCGCCGTCGCACCCGTCGAGCACGCCATCGGCGACGTGCTGGGCGAGCTGAGCGGCGACGCCGTGGGGGAGCTGACGGCGACCGGATCGTTCGCGACCGAGACCATCGCGCTCGAGCTGTCGGACGACATCGGCGTGCCGAGCCTAGGCTGGCGCCTGACCCATCCGCTCGACCTGCTCGGCCTGCGCTGAGCGGCGGCCTGCGCTGAGCGGCGAGACCGACGCCGCGGCGCCGGCCCCGCCCGATCACGCCTCGGCGGCCGGCGCCTCCCCGACGTCGACGGCGGCGTGCTCGAACTGGCTCTGGTACAGGCGCCAGTACGCGCCCTCCCGGGCGATCAGCTCGTCGTGGGTGCCCTGCTCCACGATCGCGCCGTGCTCCATCACGAGGATGAGATCGGCGTCGCGGATGGTCGAGAGGCGGTGCGCGATGACGAACGACGTGCGCCCCTGCCGCAGCGCCGCCATGGCCTTCTGCAGCAGCAGCTCGGTGCGGGTGTCGACGGAGCTCGTCGCCTCGTCGAGGATCAGCACCTGCGGGCGGCGCACGAACGCGCGCGCGATCGTGACGAGCTGACGCTCGCCCGCCGACACGTTCGCCGCGTCCTCCTCGAGGACCGTGTCGTAGCCATCCGGAAGCGAGTGCACGAACCGGTCGACGTAGGTCGCCTCGGCGGCCTGCTGGATCTCGTCGTCCGACGCCGCCTCGTTCCCGTAGCGGATGTTGTCGCGAATCGTGCCGGCGAACAGCCACGGGTCCTGCAGCACCATGCCCGTGCGCGAGCGCAGATCGGCCCGCGTCATCTCGCCCGTGTCCTGCCCGTCGAGCAGGATCGCGCCGCCGTCGAGCTCGTAGAAGCGCATGAGCAGGTTCACGAGCGTCGTCTTGCCCGCGCCCGTGGGGCCGACGATCGCGACGGTGTGCCCCGGCTCCACCCGGAACGACAGGTCGCGGATGAGCGGCTGGTCCGACGAGTACGAGAACGTCACATCGCGGAACTCGATGACGCCGCGGCCGTCGGCCGGGGCCGTCGGCGCGTTCTCGGCGTCGGGCTCCTCCTCGTCCTCGTCGAGCAGGGCGAACACCCGCTCGGCCGAGGCCGTGCCCGACTGCACGACGGGCAGCATGCCGCCCAGCTCCGTGAGGGGCTGCGTGAACTGCTGGGAGTACTGCACGAACGCCTGCACGTCGCCGATCCGGATCTGCCCGCTGGCCACCATGATCCCGCCGAGCACCGCGATGCCCGCGTACGTGAGGTAGCCGACGAACTGCATCGACGGCATCATGATGCCGGAGAGGAACTGCGCCTTGAACGAGGCGCCGTACAGCTCCTCGTTCTCGGCCTGGAACGCCTCGGACACCGCCTTCTCGCGGCCGAAGACCTTCACGAGCGCGTGGCCCGAGAACGACTCCTCCACGCGCGAGTTGAGCCGGCCGACCTTCTTCCACTGCGTCTGGAAGGCCTTCTGCGACTTCGGCCCGATGACGCCCATGATCACGCCGATGAGCGGGAGCGAGACGAGCGCCACGAGCGCCAGCTGCCACGAGATCGAGAACATCATGCCGACGACGCCGATCACCATCAGCAGCGACGTGATGGCACCCGACAGCGACTGCTGCAGCGTCTGCGTCATGTTGTCGACGTCGTTCGTGACGCGGCTGATCAGCTCGCCGCGCTGCACGCGGTCGAAGTAGCGCAGCGGCAGCCGGTGGATCTTGGCCTCGATGCGCTCGCGCACGCGGAACATGGTGCGCACCATCACGACGTTGATGATGTAGCCCTGGACCCACTGCAGCAGCGCGCTCACGACGTACACCGCGATCGCCCACATGACCACGGCGCGCAGCGCCTCGAAGTCGATGCCGCTGCCCGGGTTGAAGCTCTGCATGGCGGCGACCATGTTGGCGAAGTCCTGCTGGCCGGCGGCCTCGAGCGCCTGCACGACCTGCTCCTGCGTCATGCCGGCGAACTGGTCGCCGATGAGCAGGCCCACGGCACCCTCGAACACGACGTTGGTGGCCTCGCCGAGGATCTTCGGTCCGGCGACGGCGAGCACCACGCCGACGGCCCCGAGCAGGGTCGCGAGGGCGAACACCCACGCGTACGGCTTCAGCAGCCCGATGAACCGCAGGAAGCTCGGCCAGAAGTTCTGGGGCTTGCCGCCCAGCGCGCCGGGCTCGAACCCGCCGGAGGCGATCATGGCCTCCTGCGCCTCGAGCTCCTCGGTCCGCTCGTCGGTCGTGCTCACGAGGCCACCCCCATCTGCGACTCGACGATCTCTCGGTAGGTCTGGCTCGCCTCGAGCAGCTCCTCGTGGGTGCCGACCCCCACCATGCGGCCGTCCTCCAGCACGACGATCCGGTCGGCGTCCGTGATCGTCGACACGCGCTGCGCGACCACGATCTTCGTCACCCGCGGCAGCTCGCGCCACAGCGCCTGCCGCAGCCGGGCGTCGGTCGTGAGGTCGAGGGCCGAGAACGAGTCGTCGAAGACGAGGATGTCGGGCTGGTGCACGATGGCCCTGGCGATCGCGAGGCGCTGGCGCTGGCCGCCCGAGACGTTCGTGCCGCCCTGCGAGATCGGGCTGTCGAGTTGCTCGGGCTTCTCGCGCACGAAGTCCGCCGCCTGGGCGATCTCGAGCGCGTGCCACAGCTCCTCGTCGGTGGCGTCCTCGCGCCCGAACCGCAGGTTCGAGGCGATCGTGCCGCTGAACAGGAACGGGCGCTGCGGCACGAGGCCGATGCCCTGCCACAGCGCGTCGAGGTCGGCCTCGCGCACGTCCACGCCCTGCACGCGCACCGTGCCGGCCGTCGCGTCGAACAGGCGCGGGATGAGCGACACGAGGGTGGTCTTGCCCGCGCCGGTCGATCCGATGATCGCCACCGTCTCGCCCGGCGCCGCCGAGAACGAGATGCCCTGCAGCACCGGCTGATCGGCGCCCGGGTACGTGAACGCGACGTCGTCGAACTCGACCGTGCCGGGGCGGGGCATCTCGCGCACCGGGTCGGCGGGCCGCACGAGGGTGCTCTCGCTGTCGAGCACCTCGCCGATGCGGTCGGCCGAGACGGACGCGCGCGGGATCATGATCGCCATGAAGCTCGCCATCATGACGCCGCCGAGGATCTGGCCGACGTACTGCATGAAGGCGAAGATCGTGCCGATCTGCGTGTCACCCGTGTTCACCTCGAACGCGCCGAACCACACGACGGCCACGACCGTGACGTTCAGCACGAGCATGACGAGCGGGAACATGAGCACGAACAGCGAGCCGACCTTGCGCCCGACGACCATGATGTCGACGTTCGCGAGCCGGAAGCGCTCCTCCTCGATCGCCTCGCGCACGAACGCCCGCACGACGCGCACGCCCGTGAGCTGCTCGCGCATCACGCGGTTCACGGCGTCGAGACGGCCCTGGTAGCTGCGGAACAGCGGCACCATCCGCCCGATGATGAGCCCGGCGAGGATCAGCAGCACGGGGATCGACACCCCGAGGATCCAGCTGAGCCCCACGTCCTGGCGCAGCGCCATGATGATGCCGCCGATCGCCATCATGGGCGCCATCACGAGCATCGTGGCGCCCATCATGGCCAGCATCTGCACCTGCTGCACGTCGTTCGTGTTGCGGGTGATGAGCGATCCGGCGCCGAAGTGCGACACCTCGCGCTCGCTGAACGCGCTGACGCGCTCGAACACGTCGCGACGCACGTCGCGGCCCACGCCCATCGCGGCGCGCGCGGCGCAGAACGTCGCGATGATGCCCGCGACGATCTGGCCCAGCGCGACGAGCAGCATGAGCAGGCCCGTGCGGACGATGTAGCCGACGTCGCCCTGGGCGACGCCCTGATCGATGATCGCGGCGTTCAGGGTGGGCAGGTACAGGGCGGCGAGCGCCGAGGCGAGCTGGAACACGAGCACGCCGACGAGCATGAGGCGGTATCGCCTCAGGTAGCGGACGAGGAGCTTTCCGAGCACGGGTTCTCCGGATCAGGCGAGGGAGGCGTGCCCGAACGGAGCACCGTCCGATCGTGCCACGGACCACCGACATCCGGTACCCGGGGAACCCCCGCGTCCGCTCGAGGCGGAACCCCTCAGACGAGGCCGAGCTCGCGCGCCACCGTCTCGAGGCCCGCGAGCGGCTCGTCGCCGAGCATCTGCACGCTCACGTGGGCGGCGCCCGCGTCGAGGTGGGCGCGCAGGCCCGCGACCACCGCGTCGGCCGTCGTGGGCGCGACGAGGTCGATGAGCCGGTCGGTGCCGAGATCCGCGAAGTCCGCCGGATCCACCCCGAAGCGGATGAGCGCGTTGACGTAGTTCTCGAGCCCGAAGTAGCGGCGCAGGTAGCGACGGGCGATGTACCGGCCCCGCTCCTGGTCGACGCCGACGACGGCCTTCAGCTCGGGCGCGAGCAGCGGCTCCGCGCCCAGCACCTCGCGCGCGTGCGCCGTGTGGGCGGGGACGGTGAGGTACGGGTGCGCGCCGAGCGTGCGCTCGCCGGCGAGCGCGAGGGTGCGATCGCCCAGCGCGGCGAGCAGGAGCTGGTCGCGCGGCACGCCCTCGCCCTCGAGCACGTCGAGGTACTCCCGCAGCGCGGTCAGCGGGCGCACGCGCTCCGGCGTCACCTCGCGGTGGCCCGATCCGATGCCCAGCACGAAGCGGCCGGGGTGGCGCTCCTCGATGCGGCGGAAGGACGCCGCGACCGGCCGCGCCTCGTCCTTCCAGATGTTGACGATGCCCGTCGCGACGACGATCCGCTCGGTCGCGTCGAGCGCGCGCTCCACGACCTCCAGATCGCCCGTGGGGCTGCCGCCGATCCAGAGCGTGCCGTAGCCGAGCCGCTCCACGCCCGCGGCGAAGTCGGCGTCGACGCCCGACTCCCACCGCCACACGCCGTAGGTCCCGAGGTCCTGCTTGCTCGTCATGCTCGTCCTCCTGGCTTGCGGTCTGTCCTGACGTGCGGTCTCCTACTCGCCGGGCACGCGATCCCACAGTGGCTGCGGCGCGCGATGCGCGAACGCCTCGTCCACGTGCCGCCGCGTCACCTCGGCCAGCGTGGCCGGGTTCCAGCGCGGGTCGCGGTCCTTGTCCACCACCTGCGCCCTGATGCCCTCGGGCATGTCGGGCTGCCCGCGCACGAAGTACGACACGAGGTGGTACTCCTGCTCGATCGAGGCGTTCAGCCCCGGCAGCTCGCGCGCGCGGCGCACGGCGCGCAGGGTGACCTCGAGCGCGAGCGGCGCGCGGCGCTCCAGCTCCGCGAGGGCCGCGGCGGGCGTGATCTCGCCCTCGGCCTCGCCCATGTCGCGCAGGCGGTCCATGATCTCCGTCACCGAGCCGGCCGAGAACGCCTCGTCGATCCACGGCCGCGCGCGCTCGACGGGGCCCGCCTCGGGCGATTCGTCGAAGAGCAGCACGAGCTCGTTCGGCGTGCCGGGATCGGCGCGCGTCTCGAGCGCGTGGCGCAGGTCGCCCAGGTGCGCGGAGGGCACGAGGTGGTCGGCGAAGCCGCAGTGGATCGCGTCGCCCGGCCCCATCGTCCAGCTCGTGAGCGCGAGGAACTCGCCGAGACGCCCCGGCGCGTGCGACAGCAGCCACGATCCGCCCACGTCCGGCGTGAAGCCGAGCCGCGTCTCGGGCATGGCCAGCCGCGAGCGCTCGGTCACGACCCGCACCGACGCGTGGGCCGAGAGCCCGATGCCGCCGCCCATCGTGACGCCGTCCATGAGCGCGACCACCGGCTTCGGGTACGCGCCGATGAGCGCGTTGGCCCGGTACTCGGCGAGGAAGAAGGCGTCGACGGACGCGAGGTCGCCGGAGGCGATGCCCTCGCGCAGCGCGCGCACGTCGCCGCCGGAGCACAGGCCCCGCTCGCCCGCGCCATCGATGAGGACGATCTGGACGTCCGGTTCGTCGCGCCAGGCGCGCAGCGTCGCGAGGATCGTCTCCACCATGCCGACATCGACGGCGTTGATCGCCTCGGGGCGGTTCAGCGTGAGGCGGCCGACGCCGCCTGCGGTGCGGACCAGGACGCGGTCGGGGCTGTCGGTGGCGCTCACGTCGGCCACGTTACCGGGGCGACGGCGAGCCGGCGCCGCTGATGGTCGGGGCGCCGCGCACGGGCCGCGGGCCCGTCGATCCGGTATTCCCCCGGTCCATCCGCCAAGATAGAGGTGAACGCTTCATGACGAGAGGGGCCGCATGGCCGACGGGAAAGTGCTCGAGTTCACCGGGGTGACGAAGGTCTTCGGCGACGTCGCCGCCGTCTCCGACCTCACCGCACGGATCGAGCCCGGTTCCGTTACCGCCTTCCTGGGGCCGAACGGCGCCGGCAAGACGACCACCCTGCGCATCCTGCTGGGGCAGCTCAAGCCCACGAGCGGGCAGGCCACCATCGGTGGCACGCCCTACGCGCGCATCTCCGCTCCGGCCCGCACGGTCGGCTGGGTGGGCGAGTCCGAGATGGGCTTCCGCCCCCGCCGCACCGCCGTGCGCCACCTCACGTCGATCGCGAAGTCCGCCGGCATCCCCACGGATCGCGTGCGCGAGGTGCTCGACCTCGTCGGCCTCGCCGACGTGGCCGAGATGCGGATCGGCGGCTACTCGCTCGGCATGCGCCAGCGGCTCAGCGTGGCGCAGGCCCTGCTCGGCGATCCCGGAGTGCTCGTGTTCGACGAGCCCGCGAACGGTCTCGACCCCGAGGGCATCCGCTGGATGCGCCTGCTCATGCGCAGCCTGGCCGACGAGGGCCGCACGGTGCTGATGTCGTCGCACCTGCTCAGCGAGGTGCAGCAGATCGCCGATCGCATCCTGATCATGTCGAACGGCAACCTCGTGTTCAACGGCGGCATCGAGCAGCTCGCCGAGGTGGAGGCGCCCGTCGTCGCGGTGGACTCGCCCGACCGCGCCGCGCTCTCGGCGCTGCTGCGCGAGCGCGGCTTCGACTGCGAGGTGCTGCGCTCGGGCGTGAACGTGCGCGGCGCGACCGCCGAGGAGATCGGCATGCTCGCCGCCTCGGCCGGCATCCCCCTGTCGACGCTGCACCAGCGCACGCCGAGCCTCGAGGACGTGTTCCTCGACCTCGTGAGCGGCCGCCGCTCGCAGCAGACCGCCGCGCTGGGTGCGCCGACGGCCTCGCCCGCGACGCCCGCCGCGGTGCCGGCGGTCGAGGAGCGGATCATCGCGCCGGCGGCGGACGAGGGGCCCGCGGTCGCCGATGTGCCGGCGCGCGACGCGGCCGGGACCGCGGAGCCCGCGGGCGACCCGGACGCCGAGGTCGACCTCGCCGCGATCGCCGGGCTGGGTGGCGCGGCGGGCGTCACGGGCCTCGCGGGCGCGGCGGCCACGGCGTTCGCCGCGGATGCCACGAGCGACCCCGAGCCGCTGCCGGGCGCGCGCACCGCCGCCGAGCTGGACGACGCGGGCGCTGACGCGGACGAGACGGACGAGGCGCAGACGGACGAGGGGCGCCCGGACGAGGCCGCCGGCGACGCGGAACAGGACGGCGAGTCCGCCGGCGACGCGGACCACGGCAGTGCGGAGCCGGCGGTGGAGGCCGCGTCGACGTTCGCGGAACCCGCCGACGCGCACACGGACGACGCGGAGGCGTCGGCCGAACCCGGTACGGAGGATGCGGCGCCCGCGACCCCGGCGGACGCCGCGCCGAGCTTCGCCGACGTGCTGGCCGCCGTGGAGCGGGAGTCGGCCGAGTTCGACGGCCCGCGGGAGGAGACGACCGAGGGCGCGGAGGGGACGCCTGCGGAGGCCCCCGCCGAGGCGGGATCCGAGGATGCCGCCGACAGCCCCTGGGCCGTGGGCCCGAGCTTCGCCGATCGCCTCGGCGGCGCGGCGGACGCGCCGGCGGGCGATGCGCCCTTCGATGCGGAGTTCCTCCCGAGCCACCTGCTCGAGACGCAGGCGATGGACGTGGTCCCGGATGGCGATCCGGAGGCGGTCGCGGAGGTCGTCGAGGCGGAGCTGATCGACGACCCGCGCGGCGCTGAGGAGCAGCGCGACGCGGATCGGGGTCACGAGCAGGGCGAGGCGGACGGCGACGCGCCGCACGGCGAGGACACCGAGCGGCGCGACTGAGCGCACCGCTCGCGTCGACGCCCCGGCGGGCTCAGCTCGCGGGGGCGGGCCGTGCGGCGGGTGCGCGCTTGGGCGCGGGCTTCTTCGCGGGGGCGGGCTCGCCGTTCGGTTCCTTCTTGGTCGCCAGCTTCCTCGGGGCCGCCGTGCCGGCCAGCTGCGCGACGTCGGCCGCCTCGGGAACCTCGTCGAGCCGCAGCGCCTGCACGAGCGCCACGCCGTGCCGCGTCGAGAGGATGACGCGCGAGAACGCCTCGCCACCGTTCGGCTCGGTGCCGTGCAGCTCGGTACCGTGCAGCTCGATGACCACGCCGTGACGCTTGCGGCCGTTGAGCAGCACGAAGTCCGTGCCCTTCGATGCGCGCCAGGTTCCCATGGCCAGCGTGCCGGGCAGGTGCGTGCCGGCCGCGCGGATCCCGCGCAGCCACGTCCAGGGCTCGTCCGTGAGCTGCACGCGGCGGATCGCCTGGCGCTCGATCTTGAGGGATTCCCTCCGGAAGGCGAGAGCGCGCTCGGCCGGCGACAGCACGATCTCGAGCCGCGTCTGATCGAGGAGCAGCGTCACCATGGACCCATCCTGGCATGCGGCGGCCCGCGCCGAGCCGTCGGTCCGCGACGAACGCGCACCGCACCCCTTGGCCGCTTCCCACACTCGGCGATCCGGCGCGGCGACGGCGTTCCGCACCGTCGAGCCACCCGGCTCCCGCGGTGAGAGACTGAAGCGGTGACGCTGATCGACCCGGCCCCCACCACGGCCGACGCGCTCGCCCGCGCGGCGCGCGGGGCCCGGCTGGGCGCCGATGACGCCCTTGCGCTGCTGCGCGCCGAGGGCGGCGAGTTCGAGCAGGTGCTCGGGCTCGCCGCCCGGATGCGCGACGAGGGCCTCGAGGCCGCCGGACGCCCCGGCATCATCACGTACTCGCGCAAGGTGTTCATCCCGCTCACCACCCTCTGCCGCGACCGCTGCCACTACTGCGTCTTCGTCGACACCCCCGGCCAGCTGCTCAAGAAGCACAAGCCCGCGTACATGTCCGAGGAGCAGGTGCTCGCCGTCGCCCGCCGCGGCGCCGCCATGGGCTGCAAGGAGGCGCTGCTCACCCTCGGCGACCGGCCCGAGGATCGCTGGCCCGAGGCGCGCGCCTGGCTCGACGAGCACGGCTACGCGTCCACCCTCGAGTACGTCGGCGCGATGGCGCGCCTCATCACGGCCGAGACGGGCATGCTCGCCCACCTGAACCCGGGCGTCATGCGCCCCGACGAGCTCGAGATGCTGCGGCCGACCGCCCCGTCGATGGGCGTGATGCTCGAGACCACGTCGCGCCGCGTGTTCGAGGAGCCGGGTCAGGTGCACTACGGCTCGCCCGACAAGGATCCGGCCGTGCGCCTGAAGCTCATCGACGACGCCGGCCGCGCGCGGATCCCGTTCACGACGGGCATCCTCGTGAGCATCGGCGAGGAGCTGCGCGACCGCGCCGAGTCGATCGTGGCGCTGCGCGACGCGCACGACCGCCACGGGCACATCCAGGAGGTCATCGTCCAGAACTTCCGGGCCAAGCCGCGCACGGCCGCCGCCGGGGCGCCGGACGCGTCGCTGCTCGAGTACGCCGCGGCCGTGGCGGTGACGCGGATCGTCATGGGGCCCGGCATGCGGGTGCAGGTGCCGCCGAACCTCTCGGACCCTGCGGAGTTCGGCCTGCTCGTGCGCGCCGGCATCGACGACTGGGGCGGCGTCTCGCCGCTCACCGCCGACCACGTGAACCCCGAGCGCCCGTGGCCGCACCTCGACGACCTCGCGGCGGCGACCGCGGAGCTGGGCTTCACGCTGCGCGAGCGGCTGACCGCGCACCCGCGGTACGTGCGCGACGCGGAATGGATCGATCCCGCCCTGCGTCCGGCCGTGCTCGCGCTGGCCGACGAGGCCGGGCTGGCGGTCGAGGGGCTGCGGCCGACCGGGGCGCTTTCTGTGGTCGCTTTATCTCCGGCGCTGCGCGCCTCCGTTCAGCAACCGATGGGTTCCCCCTCCCCGGTAACCGAACGGAACGGCGCAGCCGCACGGCAACCCGGCAGGGTCATCTCGTCCGGCTCCACCGGCCTCATCGCCGCCGTCATCGACCGGGCGGGGCAGGACCCCGCCTCGCTCGAGGACGACGAGTGGGAGCGCCTGCTGCTCGCCACGGGCGACGACCTCGAGGCCCTCGTGCGCACGGCCGACGACGTGCGGCGCTACACGGTGGGCGAGGCGGTGAGCATCGTCGCGAACCGCAACATCGCCTCGTCCGGGTATCGGTCGACGGGACGCGGCCCGGCGACCGTCCGCGCGGCCGGCGTGCAGCAGGAGGGCGAGGCCTTCGACCTCGACACGCTCGCGGAGGCCACGCGGGACGCGTGGGATCTCGGGCTCGGCGAGGTGTGCGTCCAGGGTCTGATCGACCCCGCCGAGCCGGCCGAGAGCTACCTCGCGATCGCGCGCACCGTGAAGCATGCCGCACCCGGCATGCACCTTCACGCGTACCGCCCGCAGGACGTCGTCGACCTCGCCGCGCGATCCGGCCAGGACGTCGAGGGCGCGCTCCGCGCCCTGCGCGAGGCGGGGGTCGACTCCGTGCCCGGGACCGGCATCAAGCTCGCCAGCGAGCGTGTGCGCGCCCTCGTCGCGCCGGGCGACCTGGAGATCGATCGCTGGATCGAGACCATCACGGCCGCGCACGAGGCCGGGTTCTCATCGACGTCCGTGATGTTCTACGGCCACGTCGAGACCGCCGCCGAGCGGATCGCGCACCTGCGCACCCTGCTGGCGATCCAGGCCCGCACGGGCGGCTTCACGGAGTTCGTGCCGATCCCCCTACCCGGCCCGGCCGGCGGCGTGCCGCTCGTCCCGGGACGCGCGGCGCTCGACGAGCACCGGGCGATGATGGCCGTCTCGCGCCTCATGCTCGGGGAGTCGATCCGGCACCTGCAGGTGCCGTGGACGCGCCACGACCGCGCCGCCACGGCCGAGCTGCTGCGCAGCGGCGCCGACGACCTGGGCGGCACGCTGCTCGACGGGCGCGTGCTGCCGCGGGCGGGCATCGAGGCCGGGCAGGAGCTGCCGCTGGCCGAGGCGCGCCGCATCGCGCAGCGCCTGTTCCGCCCCTTCCGGCTGCGCACGACGACGTATGCCGAGCCGACGGCCGAGCGCAAGGCGGCGGCCGAGGCCGGCGCCGCCGGCACGCCCGCCGCCCCGGAGACGGCCGGATGACGACCGTCATCGTCGGCGCCGGCTTCGCCGGGATCGCCGCGGCGATCGCGCTGCGGCGGCAGGGGATCGACGACTTCGTGCTGCTCGAGCGCGCCGACGCCGTCGGGGGCACGTGGCGCGACAACACGTACCCGGGCGTCGCGTGCGACGTGCCCTCGCACCTGTACGGCCTCGCGTCACACCCGTGGCCGGAGTGGTCGCGCACCTTTGCGCCGGGCCACGAGATCCGCGCCTACCTCGAGCACGTCGTGCGCGCCGAGGGCCTCGAGCGTCACCTGCGCCTGGGCACCGCGCTCGCCGGCGCCCGTTGGGACGGCGCGCGGTGGATCGTCCGCACCGCGGGCGGCGCGCGGATGCACAACGAAGGAGATGCGGCCGCATCCCCCACCGGAAGGGCCTCCGCGGCGTCCGATCCGCACGATCTTCCTTCGTTGTGCAGCGACGAGTTCACCGCCGATCACCTGATCCTCGCGTGCGGGCGGCTCACCGAGCCGCGCATCCCGCATATCGCCGGGCTGGAGACGTTCCCCGGCCCTGTGGTGCACTCCGCGCGCTGGCGCGACGACGTGCCGCTGCACGGCGCGCGCATCGCGGTGGCCGGCACCGGGGCCAGCGCCGTGCAGCTCGTGCCGGAGCTCGTGCGCCGCGGCGCGCGGGTCACGCTCATGCAGCGCACGCCGGCGTGGATCGTGCCGCGCGGCGACCGGGCCGTCTCGCCGGACGAGCGGCGCGCGTGGCGCGAGGATCCCGCGGCGCTGCGGGAGGTCCGCGAGCGCCTCTACGCGGAGGGCGAGGCGCGCTTCGCGTCGCGCTCGGGGGATCCGCGCGCAGCGCCGGAGGCGCGGGCGATCGCGCTCGCGCATCTCGAGGCGCAGGTGCCCGATCCGGCCCTGCGCCGCGCCCTCACGCCCGAGTACGCGTTCGGGTGCCGGCGCGTGCTGCTCAGCGACGACTTCTACCCCGCGATCGCCTCGGGCGCCGTCACCCTCGTGCCGAGCGCGCTGGCCGCCGCCGACGGATCCGCGCTCATCGCCGCCGACGGCACCCGGCACGAGGCCGACGCGCTCGTCCTCGCCACCGGCTTCCAGGCCGCGCGCCAGCCGTACGCGCACCTCGTGACCGGCGCGCACGGCCGCACGCTCGACGAGCACTGGTCGGGCGGATACACCGCCGTCGGCTCGACGCTCGTGCACGGCTTCCCGAACCTCTTCGTGCTCGGCGGGCCCAACGCCGCGCTCGGGCACAACTCGGCCGTGCTCGTGCTCGAGGCGCAGGCCGCGTTCGCCGCGGAGCTCGTCGCCGTCGGCGCCCCCGTGCGGGTCACGGCCGAGGAAGAAGCCGAGGCCTCGAGCGAGATCGACGCCCTCGCCGCCGGCACCCCCTGGCTCACCGGGGGCTGCCGCAGCTGGTACGTCGACGAGCGCAGCGGCCGGCTCACCCTGCTGTGGCCGGGCACCGTCGACGCGTTCCGCGCGCGCCTCGACCGCGTGCGCGACCGTGTGATCCGCACCATCCCATCCGCCACGACCGTAGGAGCACCATGACCGTTCCCATCCGATTCGGCTACAAGGCCTCCTCCGAGCAGTTCGGCCCGCGCGAGCTGCTCGACTACGCCGTGCTGGCCGAGGAGGTCGGCTTCGACTCCGTCTTCCTCAGCGACCACCTGCAGCCGTGGATGCACGAGGGCGGCCACGCCCCCGCCGCGCTGCCGTGGCTCGGATCCGTCGGCGAGCGCACCTCGCGCGTGCTGCTGGGCACCTCGGTGCTCACGCCGACCTTCCGCTACCACCCCGGCGTCGTCGCGCAGGCGTTCGGCACGCTCGGGGCGATGTACCCGGGCCGCATGATCCTGGGCGTGGGCACGGGTGAGGCGCTCAACGAGGTGACCCTCGGCCTCGAGTGGCCGGAGCCGCCCGAGCGGTTCCAGCGCATGAAGGAGGCGATCACCCTCATCCGCCGGCTCTGGGAGGGCGAGCGGGTCACCTTCGAGGGCACCTACTACTCCGTGAGCAACGCGACGATCTACGACCGACCCGAGCAGCCCGTGCCGGTGTACATCGGCGCCTCGGGGCCCGCGGCGACGCGCCTGGCGGGGCGGATGGCGGACGGCTGGATCACGACGAGCGGCAAGGGCGACGAGCTCTACACCGACAAGCTCATCCCGGCCTTCGAGGAGGGGCTCGAGAAGGGCGGGCGCCGCCGCGACGACGTCGACACGATGATCGAGGTCAAGGTCTCGTTCCGCCCCGACAAGGCGAAGGCGCTCGAGAACACGCGCTTCTGGGCGCCGCTGGCGCTGAAGCCCGAGGAGAAGACGGGCGTGCACGATCCGATGGAGATGCAGCGCCTGGCGCAGGAGCTGCCGATCGAGCGCGCCGCGAGCCGCTTCATCGTGAGCGACGACGTCGAGGAGCACATCGCCGCGATCGAGCGCTATCTCGACCTCGGCTTCCGCCACCTCGTGTTCCACGACCCGGGTCACGACCAGGAGGCCTTCCTGCGCCTCTACGGCGAGGAGGTGCTGCCGCGCCTGCGCGAGCGGCACCGCTCGTGAGCGGCGCCCGCGGCTGGAGCGTCGTCGTCCCCGTCAAGCCCGCGGCGATCGGCAAGTCGCGGCTGGAGGTGCCCGGCGTCGACCGCGCCGCGCTGGCCCGCGCCATCGCGCTCGACACCGTCGCGGCCGTCGCCCGCGCGGGGAGCGTGGCCGAGGTGGTCGTGGTGACGGACGACCACGGCGTGCGCACGGCCCTCGCCGCCCTGCACAACGAAGGAGAACGGGGCGGGGATCGGGCGGATCCGGCCCGATCCGGGGGTGCGGCGGAGGGATCTCCTTCGTTGTGCAGGCCGCGCGCCGTCGCGGACCCGGGCGGCGGGCTGAACGCGGCGATCGCGGCGGGCCTGGCGGCGGCCGCCGGGGGCGCGAAGGCGGCGCTGCTCGGCGACCTGCCGGCGCTGCGTCCGGACGATCTCGACGCGGCGCTGGCCGCCGCCGGGGAGGGACCGGCCGCGGTGCCGGATGCCGAGGGCACGGGGACGACGCTGCTCGCGCACGCCGAGCCGGCGATCCTGCGCTTCGGTGCGGACTCGTTCGCGCGGCACCTCGCCGCCGGCGCCGCCCGCCTCGACATCGCCGAGACGAGCACGCTGCGGCACGACGTCGACACGGCCGCCCAGCTGGATGAGGCCCGCGCCCTCGGCCTGGGCCCCCGCACGGCGGCCCTGCTCCCCTGACGCGGCGCCGCGGTGTTCCGCAGCCGATCAGTGCCACCCCTCGGTTGCGGAACGAAGTGAGCGCCAGCGAACGAAGATGAAGCGACCACAGCAACTCCACGCCGGCTGCGGTGGTCGCTTCATCTCCGCGACTCCGCCGCTGGAGTTCCGCAGCCGATGGGTGCAACCCACCGCCGCTCCAGGGTCTGGCGCGCGGTCGGCGGCGGCAATACGGTGAGCGCAGCGGGACGGCGGCCGATCGGGCCGCGCCGCCCACACCCGGGAGGGCACATGGCCGGCCTCGACGACATCCTGAAGAACCTGCCGATCGGCGACATCGCCGCCAAGCTCGGCGTGGACGAGGGCACCGCGCTCTCGGCCGCGCGCGAGGGGAGCCAGACGATCCTCGGCGGCCTGCAGAAGGAGACGCAGACGCAGGAGGGCGCCGCCGCGCTCGAGAGCGCACTCGCGAAGCACGCCGGCGAGAAGCGCGTCGCGTCGGCGGACGACATCGACGAGGAGGACGGCAAGGGCATCCTCGGGCACATCTTCGGCGGGCAGCAGGACCAGGTCGCCCAGAAGCTGACGGCCTCCGAGAAGACCACCGGCGGGATCGACTTCGCCAAGCTCCTGCCGCTGCTCGCGCCGATCGTCATGAACGTCGTGGCGAACCGGAAGAGCGAGAAGCAGGCCGAGCAGGACGGGGGCTTCGACCTGGGCGGCCTGATCGGCGGACTCGTCGGCGGCGGATCCTCGGGCGGATCGACCGGCGGCGGGATCGACCTCGGCGCGATCGGCGACGTGCTGGGCGGCTTCTTCGGCGGGCGCAGGTAACCCGAGCCGCCCGCCCTACGACGCGGGCGTGAAGGGCGGCGTGACCCCGTCGGCGTAGACGGGTGCGGGCAGCACCGTGTCGGTCGCCCCGTCGCGGATCGCCCGGATCGCGTCCGCGATCTCGGCCGAGTTCTCCGGCACGGGCAGGCCGCATGCCGCCAGCTCGGAGGCGAACTCCAGCGTCAGGCGCGTCTTGCCCGCCGCTACCGCGTCGGCCGTCGTCCCGGTGGCCTGCGGCGTGCTCGCGTTCTCGACATCGGGCACCTCGGCGCACACGTGGTAGACGCCCCCGCCCTCGACCCACACGACCTCGTCCTCGCCGAGGATCTGGATCACGGTGGACCGATCCGCCGTGTACTGCTCGACCGACGGCGGGTCGACATCGATGCCGAGCGCGATCGCGACGACCGCGATGACGCCGCCGATCGCTCCCGCGATGCCCTTCTGCGACTTCGACATGTCCTTGTTCATGAGGACGAGGATGATGAGGGGCACGAACGCGACGACCGCGACGATGGCCCCGAGCTGGTTCTGCACGAAGAACCGCACGGTGTCCGAGCGCCTGGCGGGGTCGATTCGGTTGGCGCGCTTCCACAGCATCGAGCCGGTGATCGACAGCGCGCCGATCACGACGAAGGCCACGATGAGCGAGATGAACGCCCACTGCGGGAACTCGTAGCCGACCTCGTGCGCCTCGAGCAGGCCGGTCTCGTCGTCGCGGACGATCCCCTCCTCGCCCACCGGCACGCGCTGGCGCAGCAGCCAGAAGATGGCGACGAGCTCGAGCGCGATCGCGACGATCCACAGCACCCACGAGACGATCCGCAGCGTCGTCGCCTGCTTCTTGCCCGCCTCGGTCGGCTTCCAGTCGGCCGCGGCCGCCTTCTCGGTGGTGTTCTCGGCCATGATCCCCCCCATACGCCGATCCCCCTGACCGGCGGATCGAGCATAGCGGCGCGCCGCCGCTCGCGGGGATCTACGCGGCGGCCGCGGCGCGCGCGGCGGCGGGCAGCGCCGCGGTGATCCGCTCGAGCGCGGCGGCGTCGTGTGCGGCCGTGAGGAACCAGGCCTCGAAGACGCTCGGCGGCAGGTGCACGCCGGCGTCGAGCATGGCGTGGAAGAACGGGGTGTAGCGGAAGGCGTCCTGCGTCTTGGCCCGCTCATACGTCACGGGCGCCTCGTCGAGGAACGCGAGCCCGAACAGGGTGCCGACGCGCGGGACGGCGTGCGCGACGCCCTCCGCGGCGAGCGCGGCCGAGAGCGCGTCGATGACGACGGAGGCCGCGGCGTCGACCGCGACGTACACCTCGGGGGTCGCCAGCTCGAGCGTGCGGATGCCGGCGGCCACCGACAGCGGGTTCCCCGACAGCGTGCCCGCCTGGTAGACGGGTCCGGACGGCGCGAGGTGCTCCATCACGGTGCGCTTGCCGCCGAGGGCGGCGAGGGGCATGCCGCCGCCGATCACCTTGCCGAACGTGACGATGTCGGGCTCGTAGGCCTCGCCGGACTCCACCTGCAGCCCCCACATGCCCGCGGCGTGCACGCGGAAGCCCGTGAGCACCTCGTCGAGGATGAGCAGCGCACCGTGGCGGTGGGCGACGTCGGCGAGTCCGCTGTTGAAGCCCGCCGGCGGCACGACGACGCCCATGTTGGCGGGCGCGGCCTCGACGATCACCGCCGCGATGCGGTCGCCGTGGGTCTCGAACGCCGTGCGCACCGCGTCGAGGTCGCCGTAGGGCAGCACGAGCGTCTCGGCCGCGACCCCCGCGGGCACGCCGGCGGTGCCGGGCAGCGCGAGCGTCGCCACGCCCGATCCGGCGGCGGCGAGCAGCCCGTCGGAGTGGCCGTGGTAGTTGCCGTCGAACTTCACGAGCAGGTCGCGGCCCGTCACGCCGCGCGCGAGGCGGATCGCCGTCATCGTCGCCTCGGTGCCGGTGGAGACGAGGCGCACCTCCTCAACCGGGGCCAGGCCTCCGGCGCGCACGCGCTGCGTCACGAGCTCGGACAGCCGCACCTCGCCCTCGGTGGGCGCGCCGAACGACAGCCCGCGCGCGGCCGCCTCCTGCACCGCCGCGACGACCTCGGGATGCGCGTGGCCCAGCAACGCCGGGCCCCACGAGGCGACGAGGTCGACGTACTCGCGACCCGCGGCGTCGGTGACGTACGCGCCCCGCGCGGAGGCGAGGAACCGCGGCGTGCCCCCGACCGATCCGTACGCCCGCACCGGCGAATTCACCCCACCGGGGATGACATCGCGGGCGTGGGCGAACAGTTCGTCGTTGCGATCGGCCATGCTCCCATTCTCCCGCGCCCCGCCTGGGCGCGCCCGGTGCGGCCGGAGCGCGGAGAGGTCAGAGCTCGGCGCGGAGCCAGGTGGCGGCCTCGGCCGCCCAGTAGGTGAGGATCGCGTCGGCGCCCGCCCGGCGAATGCCGAGGAGGGAGTCCTGGATGGCCGCGCGGCGATCGATCCAGCCGTTCGCGGCGGCGGCCTCGATCATCGCGTACTCGCCCGAGACCTGGTAGGCCCACACGGGGATGTCGACGGCCGCCCGCACGTCGGCGAGCACGTCGAGGTACGGCTGCGCGGGCTTCACCATGACGATGTCGGCGCCCTCCTCGGCGTCGATCGCCGCCTCCTTCACGCCCTCGCGGGCGTTGGCCGGATCGAGCTGGTACGTGCGGCGGTCGCCCCTCAGCTGCGAGTCCACGGCCTCGCGGAAGGGGCCGTAGAACGCGCCGGCGTACTTGGCCGAGTACGCCATGATGAGCGTGTCGGCGAAGCCCGCGGCGTCGAGCGCCTCGCGCACGGCTGCGACCTGGCCGTCCATCATGCCGCTCAGGCCCAGCAGCGCCGATCCCGCGCGTGCCTGCGCGACGCCCATGGCGGCGTAGCGCTCGAGCGTGGCGTCGTTGTCCACCGATCCGTCGGCGGCGAGCACGCCGCAGTGACCGTGGTCGGTGAACTCGTCCAGGCACAGATCGGTCTGCACGACGAGCGCGTCGCCGACCTCGGCGACGACGGCCTCCGTGGCGACGTTGAGGATGCCGCGCGGATCGTCGGCGCCCGATCCGGTCGCGTCGCGCACGGCCGGCACGCCGAAGAGCATGACGCCACCGACGCCGGCCTCGGCCGCCTCGGCGGCGGCGCGGCGCAGCGTGTCGAGCGTGTGCTGCACGACGCCCGGCATGGACGAGATCGCGACGGGCTCGTCGATCCCCTCGCGCACGAACATCGGCAGCACGAGCTGCGACGGCACGAGGTGCGTCTCGCGCACGAGGCGGCGGACGGCGGGGGACTGCCGCAGGCGGCGCGGCCGGTGCTCGGGGAAGCTCACCTGTGCTCCTGGGGTCGGTCGACCACCGCGTTCGAGCCCGTGTCGGCGATCGCGAGCGCCTCCGGGGTCGGCGGCGGCACGGGGATGGCCGCGAGCGTGTCGATCAGCGAGTCGATCGTCTGCGTCGGCGCGACGACCCGCACCGGCAGGCCCACGCGCTCGGCGTCGCGCGCCGTGCGGGGGCCGATCGCGGCGATGACGGTCTGATCCGGGATCTGCGGGAACTGCTCGCGCACCTGCTCGGCCACCGATCCGCTCGTGACGAGGATCGCGTTGATCCGGCCCGTCTCGACGTCGCGCGCGACGCGGTCCGAGACCGGCACGCCGATCGTGCGATACGCCACGACGCTGCGCACGTCGTGCCCGGCCTTGCGCAGCGCGGTCGTGAGCACCGGCTTGGCGATCTCGCTGCGCAGCGCGAGCACGCGCCGCGGCTCGGTCTCGAGCTCGATCATCTGGTGCGCGAGCCCGGCGGCGGAGTTCTCGATCTCGGGCACGAGGTCGACGCGGTAGCCGACCGCCGCGAGGGCGGCGGCCGTCGTCTCGCCCACGGCGGCGACCTTCGTCGTCTCGGGGATCGTCGCCTGGTACGCGTAGAGCACGTCCACCGTCGTGGCACTCGTGACCGTGAGCCAGTCGAACCGGCCCTCGCGCAGATCGGCGAGCGCCGCCTCGAGCGTGGCCACGTCGTCGGTGGGCGCGAAGTTGATGAGCGGCGCGATCACCGGCACGGCGCCCTTGGAGCGCAGTGTCGCGGCGACGCCGTCGCCCCACGGTCCGCCGCGGGGGACGAGCACGCGCCAGCCCGAGAGGGGCCTGGCGGTCTTCGCTTCTGTGTCTGGAGTCATGGAGTGGGGGGTCCCGATACGAGGTCGCTCGCCCCGGCCTCGAGCAGCCGACGCGCGACCTCGTTTCCGATGTCGTCGGCGCGCGGGTACGCGCCGGAAGCGTCGTCGTCGGCGCTGCCTGTGTCCCGACTATACCCCTGGTCGCCGGAGGCGGAAATCGGCCCGATCAGCCGATCCTCCGCCCAGCGCACGGTCTGCGACGGGTCGGCGCCATACACCTCGGCGCGCAGCCGCAGGCGCTCGCCGTCGACGATCGCGTGCACGCCGACGGGCGCGTGGCAGCCGGCCTCGATGCCCGCGAGGATCGTCCGCTCGACCGTCTGCGCGCAGCGGGTGGCCGGATCGTCGAGGCGGCCGACCGCGGCGAGCAGCTCGGCGTCGGCGTCGTCGCGCATCTCCACCGCCAGCACGCCCTGCCCGGCCGCCGTGGGCCAGTCCTCGAGGTCGCGCGGCTCGACGTGCAGGTCGATCTCGGCCCCGAGGCGCGCCAGGCCCGCCGCGGCGAGCACGATCGCGTCGAGCTCGCCGTCGCGCACGCGCGCCATGCGCGAGTCGACGTTGCCGCGCAGATCCCGGATCTCGACGCCCGGGTTCGCGGCGCGCACCTGCGCGATGCGTCGCGGCGATCCCGTGCCGACGAGCGATCCGGCCGGCAGGTCCTCGAGCCGCGTGCCGTCGCGCGTGATGATGACGTCGCGCGCGTCGGCGCGGCGCGGCGTCGCGGCGATGACGAGGCCGGGGGCCGGCGAGGTCGGCAGGTCCTTGAGGGAGTGGACGAGCAGGTCGCACTCGCCCGCGAGCAGCGCCTCGCGCAGCCGCGTGGCGAAGACGCCCGTGCCGCCGAGACTGGCGAGCGAGGCGCGCGTCGTGTCGCCCTCCGAGACGATCCGCACGAGCTCCACGGGGCGGCCCGTGACCGCCTCGAGGTCGCGCGCCACCATGCCGGACTGCGCCATGGCCAGCGCGCTGCGGCGCGTGCCGAGCCGGATCGGCGCGCCCGCTGCCGGGGTCGTCACTGCAGCACTTCCGGGATCTCGTCGAGCGCGATCCGGCGGCCGGTGAAGAAGGGCACCTCCTCGCGCACGTGGCGGCGCGCCTCGGTGTAGCGCAGCTCGCGCATCATGTCGACGAGGTCGGTGAGCTCGTCGGCCTCCATCGGCAGCATCCACTCGTAGTCGCCGAGCGCGAACGACGCCATGGTGTTGGCCGTGACGCCCGTGAACGCGGCGCCCTTGCGGCCGTGATCGGCGAGCATCGCGCGGCGCTCCTCGTCGGGCAGCAGGTACCACTCGTAGCTGCGCACGAACGGGTAGACGGTGAGCCACTCCTTCGGAGCGATGCCGCGGAGGTAGCCGGGCACGTGGCGCTTGTTGAACTCCGCGTCGCGGTGCACCGCCATCGCGTTCCACGTGGGCAGGAGCGGGCGCAGCAGCTCGGTGCGGCGCAGGCGGCGCACGGCCTTCTGCAGATCCTCGGCGACGGGTCCGTGCAGCCACACCATGAGGTCGGCGTCGGCCCGCAGCCCGCTGACGTCGTAGAACCCGCGCACCGTGACGCCGCGCTCGGAGAGGAATCCGACGATGTTCTCGAGCTCGGTGGGATCGGTCTCGCTCACCGCCTGCGCCGGGTTGCGGCGCCACACGGCCCAGAGGCTGTAGTCGTCGCCGGCGCGCTCGGGGGCGTCGGCCTGGTCGAGGGGCTGGTTCTGCGCCATGCCGTCATTCTCCCACCGCGAGGTGAGTGATCGATCCGCGTTCCTGGGGCCGCCGCATCCGGACCGGGAGTGCTCCTTCGGGTCGAGCCTCCCGGGCCCGGATGCGGAGCGGATCAGGCGTTGCGCCTCGCGCGACGACGGCTGAGGAGCAGCACGCTGCCCGCGATCAGCAGCATCGACGCCACGGCGATCGACGTGCCGACCTCCGTGCCCGTGTCCGGCAGCTTCCCCGCGACCGTCACGGGCGCCCAGGCGACGACCGCGCCGTCGGCATCCGTGAACACGACGCGGTGCTCGCCCGGCGCGACGGAGGCGGGAACGCTCAGCGTGACGACGCCGTTCGCGTCCGACGTCCTCCACCCGAGCGCGACCGGCTCGGAGAACATCCAGACGTAGTAGTCGGTGCGCGGCGCGAGGCCGGCGACCGTGAACGTCCCGCCGGCTACGGCGGAGCCGCTCGTCACGCTCGCGCCACCGCGGTTGCCGCCGTTCAGCGTGGCCGCATCGGGCGCCTCCGGATCGCCGCCACCGCTGGACGGCAGAACGACGGTCGGCTCGGGCTCCGACGTCTCCATAGGCGCCGGCGTCTCCGTGGGCTCCGGCTCCGGTGTGGGTTCGGGCGCCGGGGTCGGCTCCGGCGTCGGCGTGGGCGTCGGCTCGGGCGTCGGCTCCGGCGTCGGCTCCGGCGTCGGCTCGGGCGTCGGCTCGGGCGTCGGCTCCGGGTCCGGCGCCGCGTTCGTCCGCTGCGTGCGCGATGCCGCCTCACCCGCTCCGGCCTCGTTGCGGGCGGCGACGCGCACCGTGTACTCCGTCGCAGCCTCGAGGCCGGCGATCGTCGCCGACGTGCCGCTCACGCTCACCGTCGCGCCCGGCACGGCCACACCGGCCGTGAGCACCTCGACGACGTACCCGTCGATCGTCCCGCCGCCCGTGTCCGCGGGCGCGTCCCATGCGACGCGCAGCCCGGTCGGCGACACCGCCTCCACCGAGGTGATGACCGGCACCCCCGGCACCACGATCCGCTCGGTGGTGAATGCGACCGGCCCCGCGGCGGCACCCACCCCGGCGCTGTTGCGCGCCGCGACCGTGACCTCGTACGCCGTGGCCGGGCTCAGCCCGGAGATCGGGAGGGAGCGCACATCGCCGACCTCGATCACGCGCGGCGCGGGCGCGCCCTCGGCCCGCACCGAGACGACGTAGCCCGTGACGGGCGCACCGCCGTCGACGGCGGGCGGTGCCCACGACACGGTCGCGCCGCGCGTCGTCACCTCACCCACCGACGGCGCCGCCGGGATGCCCGGCGCCACGACCGGAGCGGTGACGGTGAGGATCGCCTCGCGAGAGATCCTCTCCTCGCCGTCCCGCGTGAACACGGCGCGGAAGACGCGCTCGCCGACCTCGTCAGTCTCGACGGAGAGGGTGGTGTCCGTGGCACCCTCGAGGTCTCGCCACTCGCCGTCGATGCGCTCCTGCCACTGCAGGTCGGGCTGCGGCCGGCCGGAGGCGATGGCCGTGAACTCGGCGTACCCGCCCGCCTCGACCGCGACGCTCACGGGATTGCGCGTGATCTCGAAGGCCTCGGTGAGCGTCTGCTCCGGGCGGAGCGGCTTCTCGCCCTCCTCCAGCGGCAGCGGACGCGGCACCTCGATCTCGGGCGTGCGCTTGCCCGCCTCGATCTCGATGATCTTGGCCTCCGCGCGCGTGGCCTTGTTCGGATACCACGACGTGCCGTGCTCCTCCGTGTACACGTACAGGGTGTAGCGGCCGGGGTCGACCGGCGGCAGCTCGAACCGTCCGTTCTCGTCCGTCGTCGTCTCGATCCCGAGGATCGCGTCGGCCGGGTCCTCCGGGACGAACATGCTGCGCAGCACGGAGAAGAGCGAGAGCTCCGGCGCGGTGGCGAGGCCCACCGTCGCCCCGGCGAGCGGCTTGCCGTCGGCGCCGATGATCGTGCCGCGGGCCACGCCGCCGAGACCGAGACGAGCCTCGATGCCGGTGAGCGGACGGTCGACGATCGTGATGGTGCGGGCCTGCTCCTCGGACGCCGCGCCGTCGTACCACTGCTCGACGTAGAGGCCCTCGTAGTTGCGGAACACCAGCGTGTACTCGCCGGGAGGCAGAGCGGGAGTGGTGAACGTGCCGTCCGAGTTCGTGTAGACACCCCTGCTCATCCAGTCGTCGCCGACGCGGCGCACCACCGACACATCGATGTCCTCCAGCCCGACGTCGAGGTTGTCCGCGCGCACCGTGCCCGAGATCGAATAGGCCGGCTGCCGGTAGACCGTGTGACCCACAAGACCCTCCGGGGGCACGGTGACCGGCGCCGGCGTGACGAAGGCGTCATCGGC
Organism: Microbacterium sp. FG3; assembly: GCF_057809335.1. Taxonomy (NCBI): domain Bacteria; kingdom Bacillati; phylum Actinomycetota; class Actinomycetes; order Micrococcales; family Microbacteriaceae; genus Microbacterium; species Microbacterium sp. FG3. Next base: position 51,517 of record NZ_JBMDJT010000010.1, read on the forward strand.
GAGGCCGATGCGGTACGCGCCGGGGCCCGGCAGCTCGAGCGTGTACGCGCCATGTGCGTCGGTGTACGCGTAGGTCCAGGTGTCCTCCTCGCGCACGGACACGTACGGCAGCGGCTCTCCGGTGAGCGCGTCGATCACGGTGCCCGTGACGGTCACGCCCGCCTCGAGCGTGGCATCCAGCACCACGGGCGCCTCGCCGAGCGCGGGCGCCACGACCGGCTCCGCCTCGTCGCGCGTGACCGCCTCCGGCCACCACTGCGTCGCGACACCCTCGCCCGTGAACTCGACGAAGTACTCGCGGCCCGCAGTGAGGTCGTAGAACGCGTAGCCGCCCTCGTCGTCGAGGTAGCTGTTCCGGGAGTTCCACCAGCCGCCGCCGTCCGACCACTCGCCCGGCTCCCACCAGTGGACCGTCACCTCTCCGCCGCGCAGCGGCTCGCCCGTCCGCGCGTCCGTCACCGTCCCGATGATCTGGGGCACCAGCTCGAGCGCCTGGGCCTCGGTGTGCTGGCCCGCCCGCACGGTGATCGCCTCGCCATAGATCGACTGGGTGCCATCGATCACGTACCGGAGGCTGTAGCGACCCTCCGCGACGCCCCACATGTCCCACGTGCCCCACGACGCGTCGCCGCGCACCAGATAGAGGCGCTCGCTGAACACGGCACCCTCCATCGGGTCGAGGTAGATCTCGAGCGACTCGATCGTCTCGGGCACCGTGAACGCGCCGTGAACGGCGCCCCCGATCTTCTGCGCGATGTCCGCCGCATCGAAGACGCTGCCGTCGCCGATCTCGATCGCCGACGCTCCCGGCCGGGTGCCGTCGCCGCCGTACCAGGTCTGCGCGCCGAACGGCTCGGACCGATCGATCGCCACGGCGTAGTTCTGCGGCGCCAGCCGCGGGAACTCGTAGGATCCGTCCGCCCCCGTGGTGGTCGTGCGCACGGGAACCTCCTGGTTGCTCGCGCGGTACAGGCTCACACGCGCCTCCGCGAGAGGCTCACCCGACGAATCCGTCACCACCCCCGAGATGGAGCCGGTGCCGCCGCCGACGTGCACGGCCTGCGGCTCGTCGTCCGAGAGGGTCACAATGGTCGCCTCCTCGCGAGACGTCGCGTTCTCCCACCACACCGTCCGGTACTCGCCGGTGTCGTTCCACACGCGGAAGCTCACGACCACGTCGGCGCCTGCGGGAAGCTCGAACGTGACGGCGGGAGTCGATCCGTCGATGAAGCCGGAAGCGAGCTCGGCAGCACCGTCCGCCTCGAAGACCTGCACGAACGTGTGTGCGTCGGAGTACGTCTCGGCCGTCAGCAGCGCCACTGGCGGGAGCGCGAGCGGCTCGGGATAGACGAAGTCCTGTCCGGGTAGGAGCTCCACGGGGCCGCCCAGCGGGATCGTCGTCGTCCCGCCCGCGTCGTTGCGGAGCCCGACGCTCAGCCGCATCGTGCCGGGGAGGACGCTGTGAACGGCGAAGGAGCCCGTCGCCGCGTCATAGTCGGCGACCGCGAGCATCGTTCCGTCGTTGCGCACGAGCTGGACCCACTGAACACGCTCGCGGAGGCCCTCCGCGAGCGTGCCCGACACGCCCGCACCCTGCACGGCCGCGATGTCGACGCCGGTGGCGTCGCCATCGAGCGTGAGCCGCTCGGCGGTTTCCCAGGACGTGCTGCCGCCGTAGAACGTCGTCATGAGGTTGTCGCGCCCGCGGAAGTCGGCGCTCACGGTCCACGCGCCCGACGCGAGTCCGGTCAGCACGTACCGCCCGGCCTCGTCGGTGATGGCGCAGCCGATGTGCGACGAGGCCCATTCATCGCCGTCCTGCTGCTGCCGCTCACCGAGGATGTAGGCCCCGGCGATCGGCCGGCCCTGCGCATCGCGCACCGTGCCGGAGATCGAGTGGGGCCCCGCGCCGGCGGGCGCGTTGCACCACGCATCGGCCGGTGTCTCGGCCGCGGCGGCGGCGTGGGGAGTCACGGCGTTCGCCGCGTCGGAGGAGACGGCGTGCTCCGCGTCCGTCGGCGTTGCGCCGTCCGCACCGTCGATCACGGTCTGAGCGCCCGCTCCGTTCGTTTCGGGTGCGCCGTACTCGGGCGCGGGCGTCGAGCCGTCCGACTCGTCGCCCGCCAGGCCCAGCTCCTGGTCGAGGGCCGCTGTGGGCACCTCCGACGACGCCGCGTCGGCACTCGCCTCGGGGGACGCCGCATCGGCTCCGGTGTCGGCCGTGGCCTCGATGACGGGGGCGAGATCGTCCGCGGCCAGGGCGGGCACCGCCGCTCCGCCGAAGACGAGCGCGAACGCAGTGATCAGTGACAGCAGCGTGGCCGCGCGCGTGCCGCGGCGACGGTCGTGGTGACGCACAGAATCTCCTCGGTCCGGGAACCCCGACGGGTCCCGTTCAGAGACTTCTTAGCAACGTCCCGCTCGCGCGCACCGCCCCTACCCGGGCAGCCATTTGTAGAGACGCACCCGTTTCGCACGCGGGCGCACACTGTTCTCGACAAGTCCCGGACGATCCCAGACGAACTCGGAAGATCCGGACGCCCGGCAGCGCCCCGCCGCGGAGTGTCAGCCGCGCTTGCTCAGCAGCGTGACGAGGCCCCACACGGCCGCGCCGACCGCCGCGGCGATGGCGACGGCGCCCGCGGCGGCGAGACCGGGCTCGCGGCGGGCGAACGCCTTCGCCTCCGCGACCTTGCGCTCGGTGGCCTCCGCGGCGCGCGCCGGCACGTTGGCCTTGTGCTCGATGGCGGCGAGCGCCGCCCTGAGCTCGGCCCTGGCGCGCTCGACCTCGTCGGTGATGCCGCTCGGGACGACGGTCTTGGGCAGCTCGTCAGAACTCATCGGCGAACTCCTTCACGATGCGCGCGTCGGTCTTGACGGCCTTGCCCGGCCCCTCGAGCCTCTGGATCTTGCGGACGTGCCCGAAGTAGGCCCACGCGCCGGCGACGGCGGCGAGGACGATGCCGATCGCGACGACGATGAGCGCCGCGACCCACAGGGGCATCCACAGGTCCAGCAGGATCACGAAGAATGCGAGGAACGCCGGGATCGTCCAGAACAGGAAGAAGAGGGCGATGATCCCGAAGACGGCGGTGAGCCCGCCGTGCTTGGCGAGCTGCCCGACGTAGCCCTTGGCGGCCCGGATCTCGGCCTTCACGAGGTCGGAGACGAGCCCCGGAACGTCGCCGATCAGCGTCAGCAGTCCGTCATCCGCCCGATCGCGGACGGGCGAGGGACGCGAGGTGCGCGGGGACATCAGTGGTCCGCGGCCTTCTTCACGTCGTCGACCGTGTCCTTCGCCTCGTCGATGACGGCGTCGAGCTTCTGCCCGGGCGTGCCGGTGTTCGAGGCGATGGTCTTCACGACGCCGACGAGGCCGCCCCACGCCGCGGCCGGCACCTTCATGGCGCCCGAGGCGGCGAGGTCCTTGACCCGGCCCACCTGCTCCTGCACGGGCTCGAGGTTCCACACCTTGGCGGCCTGCGTCTTGATCTGCTCGTACCGCTTGCGACCGGCGCGGGTGCCGAGCACGTAGCCCACACCGAGCCCGATCACGAGTCCCACCTTGCCCCTCATGGGGTCTCCTCACGTCGTCGGAGTGCGTCGGCTCCCACGATAACCCGCTTGTGTTTCGGATGCATTCCGCTTGCGGAATCCGTTGGCGCGCGGTAGAACATGCGCCTCAGCCGAACAGCGCCGCGCGACGGAGGCGCTCGGCCTCGCCGATCGCGTCGGGCACGACCTGCGCCAGCCCCGTGCCCGAGAGCCAGGCTCCCGCCGCGCCGAGCCCCGGCACGGCCTCGATCGCGGTGCGGGCCGCGCGTGCGTCGTCGCGGCGCCCGATGGTGGCGGCCGGCTGCGACTGCGAGAAGCGCTCGAGCGCGAACCCGCGCACGCGATCGGCGGGCAGCGGCACGCCGAGCAGCGCCGACACCTGCTCGCGCGCGAGCTCGGCGGCCTCGTCTGCGGAGAGCCCGTCCGTGGCGGGCGCGTCGCCCTGGGCGCCGAACGAGACGCGCACCACGTGCCGGCCGGGGCCGGCCGCCTCGGCGACCCAGCCCCACTTCGCCGTGGCGTGGGTGAGTGCCTTGGCCCGGAAGGATCCGGGCACCGTGAGCACGCCCGTGCCGCGCGGGGCCGCGTCGAGCTCGGGCGCATCGAGCACGAGCGTGGCGACGTGCACGACGGGGCCGGGGCGCGGCGGCTCCACCGCGAGCGCGGCGGCGTGCGGGGCGAGCAGGCGGCGCGCCGCCGGCTCCTCGGTCGCGACGATGACGAGGTCGAACGCGGCGGGCTCCGGGGCGCTCGGGGCGGGGGCTGCGGCCGGCGATTCGGTTGCGGTGGTCGCTTCATCTTCGCGGCCTTCGGCCGCTTCGTTCAGCAACCGGTGGGTGTCGGTGGCGTCGCTCGCCGGCTCCGCGTCGCCCTCCGGCGCGACGACGATCCAGCGCTCGTCCTCGCGCTCCAGCGCGGTGACGGGGGTGCCGGTACGGATCTGCACGCCGAGCTCGACGAGCCGCGTCGCGAGGGCGTCGACGAGCGTGCCCATGCCGCCGCGCAGGCCCTGCACCGCCGATCCGGGGGCGCCCGCCTTGGCGCGGCGCTCGCGCTGCAGCAGGTCGACCGCGCCGAGCAGCGACCCCGTCTTCGTCAGCGCGCCGTTCAGCCCGGGGGCCGCGGCATCCGGATCGATGTCGTCCGGGTGCGCCGAGTACACGCCGTGCGTGACCGGCGCGACCAGCCGATCCCGCACCCGCTCGCCCAGCCGCGTGCGCACGAGGTGGCCCAGGCTCCGGTCCCGGCCGATCGTGAGCAGCGGCCGCACGCGGTCGAGGTACGCCCGCCACGCGCCGCCCCACCCGATGACGCGGCGCACGTCGTCGGCGAACGGGTTGGCCGGGATGCCCAGGATGCCGCCGGCCGGCAGGGGGGCCGCGGCGCCGCCGGGCAGACCGGCGACCCAGGCGCCGCCCGCGCCCGTACCGGGCTCGACCACGAGGTCGCCCAGCCCGAGCTCGTCGACGAGCGCGCGCACGTGGCCGCCGCGCGTGGCGAAGCTCTCGGCGCCCAGGTCGAGCCGGAGGCCGTCGACCTCGCCCGAGCGCACGGCGCCGCCGAGGCGGTCCTCGGCCTCGTAGAGCGTGACGCCCATGCCGACCTTGGCGAACTCGAGCGCGGCGACGAGGCCGCCGATGCCGCCGCCGATCACGGCGACGCGGGTCTCGACGGCGCGCTCGTGCAGGCGCTCGAGCTCCTCGCTCACTTCGATCCGCTCCCGTCCGCCGCGGCCTCGGCGTGCACGTGCTCGACGATCCGGGTCAGCACGTCGGGGTCGGTCTCGGGCGGCACGCCGTGGCCGAGGTTGACGACGTGGGCGCGGGCCGCGCGACCCCGGCGCAGCACGTCGCGCACGTGCGCCTCGAGCACGGGCCACGGGGCGCCGAGCAGCGCCGGGTCGATGTTGCCCTGCAGCGTCGTGTCGGATCCGACGATCGCCGCGGCCTCGTCGAGCGGCAGGCGCCAGTCGACGCCCACGGCGTCGGCGACGCCGTCGAGGCGCATGTCGGCGAGGAACGGGCCCGTGCCCACGCCGAAGTGGATCACCGGCACGGGCAGGTCGGCGACCGCCGCCTTGGAGTGCGGCGCGACGAAGGCGCGGAAGGCGGCAGGCGACAGCGATCCGGCCCACGAGTCGAACAGCTGCACGGCCGCGACGCCCGCCTCGATCTGCGCGCCGAGGAACGCGCGCGAGACGCGCGAGAGCCAGCCGGCCAGGCGGTGCCAGGCCTCGGGATCGGCGTGCATCATGGCCCGCGCGCGCAGGTGCTCCTTGGAGGGGCCGCCCTCGACGAGGTAGGCCGCGAGCGTGAAGGGGGCGCCGGCGAACCCGATGAGGGGCGTCTGCCCGAGCTCGGCGGTGGTCAGGCGCACGGCCTCGCGGATCGGATCGGCGGCCGCGGCGACCTCCTCGGGATCGATCGACGTCACGCGGGCCACGTCGTCCGCCGTGCGCACGGGCGCGGCGAAGACGGGTCCGCGGCCGGGCTCGATCTCGACCTCGATGCCCGCCAGCCGCAGCGGCACGACGATGTCGCTGAAGAAGATGCCCGCGTCGACCCCGTGCCGGCGCACCGGCTGCAGCGTGATCTCGGCCGCCAGCTCGGGCGTGAGGCACGCGTCGAGCATGCGCGTGCCCACGCGCAGCTCGCGGTACTCCGGCAGCGAGCGACCGGCCTGCCGCATGAACCAGACGGGGGCGGTGGCGGGGCGGTCGCCGTGCAGCGCGCGCACGAGCGCGGACGTGGAGGTCATGCGTCCATTCTTCCCATCGCCCGCCGTGGGATCCCTGTGTCGGTGCACGGCGATCCTGCGGAACGCCACGGTAAGGGCACCCTAATCATGAATCATTCAGGAATAGCTTCGACGGGCTGTAGAATCGGTTCTCGTGCTGCTGTGCGTCACCGCGAGTCACAAGACCGCCCCGTTCGATCTGCTCGAACGGCTCTCGACGCACGCCACGGCGGTCGCGCCGCTCATCGCCGGGCGCGAGCGCGTGCAGGGTGCCGTCGTGCTCTCCACGTGCAACCGCGTCGAGGCCTACGTCGAGGTGCCCGAGGGTGCCGAGACGCACGGCGTCGAGGCGGCGCTCGATGCTCTGCACGCCGCGACGGGCGTGGGCCCGAGCGAGCTCGAGGGCGCGTACGAGGTGAAGGCGGGCGGCCGCGTGGCCGAGCACCTGTTCTCGGTGGCCTCCGGCCTCGAGTCGGTCGTCGTCGGCGAGGGAGAGATCGCGGGCCAGGTGCGCCGCGCGCTCGACGACGCCCGCGCGTTCGCGGCGACCTCCCCCGAGCTCGAGCGCCTGTTCCAGCGCGCCACCGAGACGCAGAAGGGCATCAAGAACGCCACCGCCCTCGGCCGCGCCGGGCGCTCGCTCGTGCGCCTCGCGCTCGAGCTGGCCGACAGCCGGATCGCCGACTGGACCGGCCTGCGCACGCTGCTCGTGGGCACGGGCGCCTACGCCGCCGCCACGCTCGCGGCGCTGCGCGACCACGGCGTCACCGACATCACGGTGCACTCCCCCTCCGGGCGCGGCGCCCGCTTCGCCGCCAAGCACGACATCGCCTTCGTGGAGACCGACGGATTCGCCGAGGCCGCCGCCTCCGCCGATCTCGTCATCACGTGCACCTCGAACGAGGAGCCGGTCGTCACGCCCGAGCTGCTGCACCGCGGCGGCTACCGCGACCGCGGCTTCGTGATCGACCTGGGCCTGCCCCGCAACGTGGCGCCCGAGGTGGGCGAGCTCGAGGGCATGACGCTGCTCGACCTCGAGACGATCCGCCTGCACGCGCCGCTCGAGGAGCTGCGCGCCCACGACGACGCCCGCCGCATGGTGCACGACGCCGCCGCCAAGTTCCACCTCGTCGGCCGCGAGCAGAGCGCCGCGCCCGCGATCGTGGCCCTGCGCGAGCGGGTCTTCGAGGTGCTCGACGCCGAGATCGACCGCGCCAAGGGCCGCGGCGACGACGAGCGCGTCGAGCAGGCGCTGCGCCACATGGTCGGCCGCCTGCTGCACACCCCCACGTCGCGCGCCCGCGAGCTGGCCGCGCAGGGCCGCGCCGACGACGTCTTCGACGCGCTCGAGACGCTCTTCGGCATCGACGCCCGGCCGGCCACGCGGCCGGAGAGCGACGCCGCGTCGTGCCCGTTCCGCGGCGAGGCCTCGGCCTGAGCCTCGACCGGGAGATCGCGACCCCTGCGAGACTGACGGGATGACGTCCTCCCGCCGATCCGAGGTCCCGCCGTTCGAGGTGATGCGCATCCTCGACCGCGTCGCCGAGCTGCGCGCCGCGGGGCGCGATGTCGTGTCGCTGTGCGCGGGCGAGCCCTCGGGCGGCGCCCCCGCCGCGGTGCACGAGCGCGCGATCCGCGTGCACGAGGCCCGAGATCCGCTGGGCTACACGCCCGCGCTCGGCACGCTCGCGCTGCGCGAGGCGCTGGCGGGCCACTACGCCCGCTCGTACGGGATCGATCCGGATCCTGCGAGCGTGGCGGTGACGACCGGATCGTCCGGCGCCTTCCTGCTCGCCTTCCTGTCGGCGTTCGAGCACGGCGACCGCGTGGCGCTCGCCCGACCCGGCTACCCGGCGTACCGGAACATCCTGCGCTCGCTCGGCTGCGAGGTGGTCGAGCTCACCTGCGGCCCCGAGGCGCGCTTCCAGCCGACGCCCGCGCTGCTCGACGCCGCCGTGGCCGACGGCGGCCCGATCGCCGGGCTCGTCGTCGCCTCGCCCGCAAACCCGACCGGCACGATGATCGGGCGCGCCGAGCTCGACGCCCTCGCGCAGTGGTGCCGCGACAACGGCGCGCGGCTCGTGAGCGACGAGATCTACCACGGCATCGCCTACCCGGCGGATCCGTCGGCGCCCGGCGCGTTCGGCACGAGCGCCTGGGAGCTGGATCGGTCGTCTATCGTCGCCTCGTCGTTCTCGAAGTACTGGGGCATGACCGGCTTCCGGCTGGGCTGGATGCTCGTGCCCGACGACCTGCGCGGCGCGGTCGACGCGCTCGCCGGCAACCTCGTCCTGTGCCCGCCCGCGCCGGCGCAGCTGGCCGCGCTCGGCGCCTTCGAGGAGCGGTCGTACGCCGAGGCGGCGCGCCGCGTCGAGGAGTTCGCCGCCTCGCGCGCGCTGCTGCTCGGCCGGCTGCCGGAGCTCGGCTGGGGCACGGTGGCGCCCGCCGACGGCGCCTTCTACGTCTACGCCGACATCGCGCCGCGGCTCGGCCCCTTCCCCGATTCGTCCGCGTGGTGCGCCGCGCTGCTCGAGGACGAGGGCGTCGCGGTCGTGCCGGGCGCCGACTTCGACGCCGTCGGCGGCCGCACCTCCGTCCGCCTCTCGCTGGCGGCCGGCCCCGCCGCGGTCTCCGAGGCCCTCACCCGCATCCTCCGCTTCCAGTCACGCCCCTGACCGGCACCTCCCTCGGCGAGACAGCAGCGCCGCGCCGAGACAGCGTGCACACGACACGGTCTCGGCGCGCAGATGCTGTCTCGCGGGAGAATGGGGGCATGGACCTGCACATCACCGGCGATGCCGATGCCGACGCCCTGCTGACCGAGAACCCGTTGGCGCTGCTCATCGGCATGCTGCTGGACCAGCAGGTCGCGATGGAGACCGCGTTCGCCGGGCCCGAGAAGATCCGGCGGCGGATCGGATCCGTCGACGCCGGCACGATCGCCGGCTACGACCCCGACGCCTTCGCCGAGGCGTTCGCGCAGTCGCCGGCCGTGCATCGCTTCCCCGGCTCGATGGCCGGGCGCGTGCAGGCGCTGTGCCGGGCGCTCGTCGACGACTGGGGCGGCGATGCCGCCGAGCTGTGGACGCGAGACGATCCCGACGGGCCGACCGTGCTCAAGCGACTCAAGGCGCTTCCCGGCTTCGGCGACCAGAAGGCGAGGATCTTCCTCGCGCTGCTGGGCAAGCAGCGCGGTTTCGCGGGCGCGGGCTGGCGCGAGGCGTCGGATCCCTACGGCGAGGACGGATCGTTCCGCTCGGTCGCCGACATCGTCAGCCCGGAGTCGCTGGCGAAGGTGCGCGAGCACAAGAAGGCCGTGAAGGCCGCGGCGAAACAGGGCGATGCGCCGCGAGGGCAATAGGACGGCTCGCCGCAGCGGCGCACACGCCGCTCGCACCGTCCGGATACCTTGAGCTTGGGGTTGCAAGTGCTCATACTTGAGCCCATGAGTTCACGTCGGACGCCCGGCTCGCCCACCGCGAGGAGCCGCGCATGTTCGTGATCACCGCGGATCAGCGCCGCAGCCAGGACGGGCCCGACCTCGTGCCCGACGCGCTCGGCATCGTCACCCGGGTCGGCGGCGACTCCCTCGCGCTCGCGCCGGAGCGGACGGCCGGGGACGAGATCCAGGCGCTCCTCTCGGACGCCGACCGCACCCTCGACGTGGTCCTCGCACTGTGCCGCACCGGCGAATGGCGGGTCGGCGTGGGTGTGGGGGAGGTCGGCAGCGCGCCGACGGGCGAGGTGCGCGCCGCGCGCGGCCCCGCCTTCGTGCGCGCGCGCGACGCGGTGGAGCGGGCGAGGCGCTCGGCCACGCGCGTGGCCGTCTCGGGCGCGGACGACCCGGACGACGCGGCGGAGCGGCCGACCGGTGCACGGGATGTCGAGGCCCTGCTGCGACTGCTCGTCGAGCTGCGCGATCGGCGCACCGACGAGGGCTGGGAGGTCCATGACCTTCTCGCCGAAGGCCTCAGTCAGCGCGAGATCGCCGGCCGGCTCGGGATCACCGAGAGCGCGGTGAGCCGGCGGGCCGGCGCCGCGGCACTGCGCACCGAGGAGGCCGCCGTGCCCGCACTCGCCCGGCTGCTGGCGCGGCTCGACGCGGGGGAGTGACCCGCCGCGGCCCGGCCCGCCCGCGTCGGAGCCACGTGGCACACTGAGCCGCATGGCCCTGCTCGACCTGTACGACGTCGTGATCGGCGCGATCCTCGTGATCGCGATGGCGGCGACGCTCGTGCTCGTCCTCGTGCGCCGGCGGCGCCCGGCGTCGGGGCCGCTGCTCGCCGCCGCGATCCTCGTCGTGCTCTCGCTCATCACCGTCGCGATCGTGCCGCTCGCCGTGCCCGTGCCGCTCGCCGCCGCGCTCGCGCTGCTGGCCACGGCGGTCGCGGTCCTCGGCGGCGATCCCGTCGCCCGGCGCGTGCTGGCGTTCGCCTCGGACGACGGCGTGCGCGAGGGCCCGCACGGCGGCATCCTGCTGCGGCCGCCCGCAGGAAGCGCGCAGGGCGCACCCGAGGTGATGCGCGGCGGCGTGACGATCGGGTACCTGGAGCGCACGGCCTCGGCGCTCGCCCTGATCGTCGGCTACCCCGAGGCGATCGCGGTGGTCGTGGCGATCAAGGGCATCGCGCGCTTCACCGAGCTCGGCTCACCGGAGGCGCGCGAGCGCTTCATCATCGGCACGCTCGCCAGCCTGAGCTGGGCCTGCCTCACGGCGGCGACGGTGCGCCTCGTGATCGCCTGAGCGGACGCGCGGCTGCTCAGGCGGGAGGGAAGACGGCGACGCCGTACCGCCGGCGGATGATCAGCTCGGCGCGGTCGCCGTCACGGTCGATCACGGCGCCGATCAGCTGCTGGTGCAGTTCGCGCACCTCGGGCGGCACCGCGGTCGGCAGGGTGCTGCTGTGCCGCATCACCCACCGCAGGGTGTGGAAGACGTCGCCGCGCAGCGCGATCAGGGCGTTGCCGCAGCAGGCGACGAAGTGCGCGGTGACGGCCGCGCCGGCCTCGATGAAGGCCTCGGCGTCGTCGACCTGCGCGCTCGCCTCCTCGAGCAGCTGGAGGGCGGTGGCGCGCTGCGCGTCGGTCATGCGCAGCACCGCCATGCGGGTCACCGCGCCGTAGAGGTACCCCGCGTGCTCCATCGTGTCGCGGATGCGCTCGGGGGTGATCTGCGCGACGCGTGTGTAGCGGCTCGCGGCCATCTCGACGAGGCCGGCGCGCTCCAGGCGCTGGATCGCCTCGCGCACGGGCATGCGCGAGACGCCGAGACGCTCGGCGAGCTGCTGGTCTCGCAGCGCCTCACCGGGGGCGAACTCCCCGCGCACGATCGCCTGGGCGAGGCGATCGAACACCATGTCGGACAGGCGGGGGGCGGACGACAGCGCGATGGGCGCGACGGAATCGACGGGCATGAACAGTCCAGGGAGGGATTGGAGATCGGGCTCGCGGTGCCTTCGGGTCGGCGCCGCGCGCGCTGATCATACTCCCCGGTGGTTACGCGCCGGTAAGCCTTTCGGCAAGAAAGTCGCGCAGGCGCTCCAGCGGAACCCGCTCCTGCGCCATCGTGTCGCGGTCGCGCACCGTCACGGCGCGGTCGTCGAGCGAGTCGAAGTCGATCGTGACGCACAGCGGCGTGCCGATCTCGTCCTGCCGGCGGTAGCGCCGGCCGATCGCACCGGCGTCGTCGAAGTCGACGTTCCACGTGCCGCGCAGGTCGTCCGCCACCTCGCGCGCGAGCGGCGAGAGGCGCTCGTTGCGGCTGAGCGGCAGCACGGCCACCTTGACGGGCGCGAGGCGCGGGTCGAGCTTGAGCACCGTGCGCACGTCGGTGCCGCCCTTCGCGTTCGGCACCTCCTCCTCGGCGTAGGCGTCGATGAGGAAGGCCATCATCGAGCGGGTCAGTCCGAAGGACGGCTCGATCACGTAGGGCACGTACTTCTCACCCGAGGCCTGATCGAAGAACGACAGGTTCGCGCCGGAGTGCTCGATGTGGTTCGACAGGTCGAAGTCCGTGCGGTTGGCCACGCCCATCAGCTCGCCCCAGCCCTTGCCGGGGAAGCCGAAGTCGTACTCCACGTCGATCGTGCGGTCGGAGTAGTGCGCGCGCTCCCCGTCGGGGATGTCGAGCTTGCGCATGTGCGACGGGTCGATGCCGAGGTCGACGAACCAGTCCCAGCACGCGTCCACCCAGTGCTCGAACCACTCGGCGGCCTCCGCCGGCGGCACGAAGTACTCGATCTCCATCTGCTCGAACTCGCGCGTGCGGAAGATGAAGTTGCCCGGCGTGATCTCGTTGCGGAATGCCTTGCCCACCTGCCCCACGCCGAACGGCGGCTTCTTGCGCGCGGCGGTGACGACGTTGGCGAAGTTCACGAAGATGCCCTGCGCCGTCTCCGGGCGCAGGTAGTACAGGCCCGACTCGTCGTCGACGACGCCGAGGTAGGTCTTCACGAGGCCCGAGAACGAGCGCGGCTCGGTCCACTGGCCGCGCGTGCCGCAGTCGGGGCAGACGATGTCGCCCATGCCGTTCTCCGGCGCGCGGCCCTTCTTCTGCTCGTACGCCTCGATGAGGTGATCCTCGCGGTGGCGCTTGTGGCACTGCAGGCACTCGACGAGCGGATCGGTGAACGTGGCGACGTGCCCCGACGCCTCCCACACCTTCGTCGGCAGGATGATCGACGAGTCGAGGCCGACCATGTCGCCGCGGCCGCGCACGAAGGTCTGCCACCACTGGCGGCGGATGTTCTCCTTGAGCTCCGTGCCGAGGGGGCCGTAGTCCCAAGCCGAGCGCGAGCCGCCGTAGATCTCTCCCGCCTGGAAGACGAACCCGCGGTGGCGGGCGAGGCTGATCACCTTGTCGAGGCGGGACTGTTCGGCCACGGTGGCTCCAATGGTCGGGGAGGGCGAGTCGGACGCGCCCGCCGCGGGGCGGCGCGGAGCGGCACGAAGCCGCACGTCGATTCTAGTCTCGGCCGCCCGAGGCCTCGGCGCCGTCCGATGCGGCCGCCGCGGCGGCCGCCGCGGCACGCGGCAGCCACGCCGGAGGGCGTCCCGGGCGCTGCGGGGGCACGAGCCGCCCCGCCTCGCTGTCGGCCACGAGCTGGCGGGCGCGCCGCTCGCGCGTGGCCTCCTGCGCGGCCGACATGATCCAGTGCCGCACGGCCTTGCGGTAGCCGGGCGCCGCCTCGGCGAGGAACGCCGTCGTGGCGGGAGAGGCCTCGACGATCGCCCGCAGGCGCGGGTCGAGCTCGGCCTCGGCGTTCTCGTGCGAGTAGACGCCGCTGCGGGCGGGAGCGCGGCGCTCGAAGGCCGCCAGGCCCGCCGGATGCATCCGCCCCTCCGCCATCAGGCGCTCGACGTGCGCGATGTTGACCTTCGACCAGATGCTGCGCGGCCTGCGCGGCGTCCACCGCTGCCGCCGCCGGTCGTCGTCGATCGGCTGCGAGACGGAATCGATCCAGCCGAAGCACAGCGCCTCGAGCACGGCGTCGGCCCACGTGAGACCGCGATCCGGCACGTGCGCGCGCCGCACCTCCATCCACAGCTCCGGCGCGGTGTCGTGGTGCCGCTCGAGCCACGCACGGAACTCCGCGGCGTCGCGGAAGAACACCGCGGGCCGCTCGGCGCTGCCGCCGGGGCTCCCCGGACTCGCATCACGCGGATCCGCGCGCTTCTCGGACACGCCCTCAGCCTGCCACGGCCCTCCGACATCCCCGCCCGGCGCCGGTGTCCCCGGCCGCGGCTAGGGTGAAGGATGTGGCGGAACGGGACGAGAGACGGCGGCTCTCCCGCACCACACCCCGGTGGCTCACGGTCTTCGCGCTCGCGTTCACGGGCCTCGTCTCGGCGTACATGTTCACGCTCGTCGTGCCGATCCAGTCCGAGCTGCCCCACCTGCTCGACGCCCCGCGGCCCGACACGGCCTGGGTCGTCACGATCACGCTGCTCGTCGCGGCGTGCGCGACGCCGATCTCGGGCCGCCTCGGCGACATGTACGGCAAGCGGCGGATCGTCCTCATCCTCATCGGCTTCCTCATCGCCGGCTCGGTCGTCGCCGCGCTCGCACCCGGCATCCTCGGCGTGATCGTCGGCCGCGGCCTGCAGGGCGCGGCCACGGGCGTCGTCCCGCTCGGCATCGCGATCATGCGCGACGTGCTGCCGCCGGCGCGGCTCGGCACGGCCGTGGCGCTCATGAGCGCGACGATGGGCGTCGGCGGATCGGTCGGCATGCCCGTGAGCGCCTGGGTCGTCGAGAACCTGAGCTGGCACGCGCTGTTCTGGATCGCCGGGGGCCTCGGCGTCGTCGCGTACGCGCTCGTGCACCTGTTCGTGCCGCCGAGCGTGCTGCGCGCACCCGGGCGGTTCGACGTCGCCGGCGTGATCGGGCTCACGGCGGGCCTGAGCGGCATCCTGCTGGCCGTCTCGCGCGGGCCGGACTGGGGCTGGACCTCGCCCGCCACGCTGCTGTGCGGCATCGGCGGCGTCGCGGTGCTGCTCGTGTGGGGCTGGTATCAGCTGCGCACGCGCGAGCCGCTGCTGGACCTGCGCGTCGCGGCGCGCCCTTCGGTGCTGTTCACGAACCTCGCCGCGATCTGCATGGGGTTCGCGCTGTTCGGGTCGAACGTCACGCTGCCGCAGATGCTCGAACTGCCGCCCGAGACGGGGTCGGGCTTCGGCCTGGGCGTGTTCGAGACCGCGCTCGTCGTCATGCCGTCGGGCCTGCTCATGATGCTCATCTCGCCCCTGTCGGGGTGGCTCGAGCGCACGATCGGACCGCGGATCATGCTCTCGGCGGGCGTCGGCTTCGTCGCCCTGTCGTACGTGTACCTGCTGCTGTGGTCCGACAGCGTGTGGCACCTGTTCACGGCCAACCTCATCGTCGGCGTGGGCATCGGCCTCAGCTTCGCCGCGATGCCGATGCTCATCATGCGCTCGGTCCCCGCCGACGAGACCGGCGCCTCCAACGGCATCAACGCCCTCGCCCGCTCGCTCGGCACCTCCACGGCATCGACCGTGATGGCGGCCGTGCTCGCCTCGATGGTCGTGCAGCACGAGGGCGTGGCCGTGCCGACCGCCCTCTCATATATGCGCACGCACATACGAGATGGCGCAAGGGCGGAGTTGCAGTGGTCACTTCATCTCCGGCCGCTCCGCGGCCTCCGTTCAGCAACCGGCGCGGTCGCACCCATCGGTTGCTGAACGGAGCGGCGAAGCCGCGGAGATGAAGCGACCACCTGAAGCCGCGCGCGATCAGCGCGTGGAGAAGGCGGAGTCGAAGGCCGCGGCCGACGGCTCGTATGACGACATGCGCCGCACGAACGCCAGCGCCTCGGGCGCGCCGACGAGCCGGTCCATGCCGGCGTCCTCCCACTCGACCGAGAGCGGGCCGGCGTAGCCGATCGCGTTGAGCATGCGGAAGGCGTCCTCCCACGGCACGTCGCCGTGGCCGGTCGAGATGAAGTCCCAGCCGCGGCGCGGGTCCGCCCACGGCAGGTGCGACGACAGCCGGCCGTTGCGCCCGTTGGTCATGCGCTTCTTCGTGTCCTTGCAGTGCACGTGGTAGATCCGGTCCTGGAAGTCCCACAGGAACGCGACGGGGTCGAGGTCCTGCCACACCATGTGGGAGGGGTCCCAGTTGAGTCCGAACGCCTCGCGGTGGCCGATCGCCTCGAGCGCGCGCTTCGTGGTCCAGTAGTCGTAGGCGATCTCGGACGGGTGCACCTCGTGCGCGAAGCGGACGCCCACCTCGTCGAAGACGTCGAGGATCGGGTTCCACCGGTCGGCGAAGTCCCGGTACCCGGCGTCGACCATCTCGTCGGTGGCGGGCGGGAACATCGCCACGTACTTCCAGATGGACGAGCCGGTGAAGCCCGTGACCGTCTTCACGCCGAGCGCGGCGGCCAGGCGCGCGGTGTTCTTCAGCTCCTCGGCGGCGCGCTGCCGCACCCCCTCCGGGTCGCCGTCGCCCCACAGCTCATCCGACACGATGGCGCGGTGGCGCTCGTCGATCGGGTCGTCGCACACCACCTGACCCTTCAGGTGATTCGAGATCGTGAACACCTTCAGGCCGTTGCGCTCGAGGATGCCGAGCCGCCCCTGCACGTAGGCGTCGTCGTCCCAGCGGTTCGGATCGAGGTGGTCGCCCCAGCACGTGCTCGTACCCGAGCATGTGCCCCGTGGGCCACCATCCCTCGAGGTACGGGTGGCCGGGCTCGGTCACGACGATGCGCGTGAAACCCTGCTCGGTCTCGGGTGCTGACGACGGCCGTGAGCCTCATCAACCCCTCGGTCATCGCGATCGGCGGATCGATGTCGCGCGTCGGCGAGCACCTCATCGCCGGGGTGCGCGAGATCGTCTACACCCGCTCCGCCCCGCTGGCCACCGAGCACCTCGCGATCGTGCAGTCGGCCGCCGCCGAGCGGGCCGCCGTGCGCGGCGCCGCGATCCTCGCCGTCGAGCACGCGCTCTCGCCCGAGGGCCTGGCGCACGCCTTCGCCCCCGCCCGCGTCCGCGCGTAGCGGGCGTGCCCGCGTGACGGGCGCCGGCGGGGAGGGGATCCGCCGACGCCCGCCGCCCGTCAGGCCGTCTCGACGAGGTGCCTGGCGTACGCCCGCGTCGTGAGGAACGGCGTGAAGGTGGGGCTCAGCGCCACGTCGCGGAACACCTCGGCCGCCTCGTCGAAGCGGTCGCCCTCGCGGCGCTCGAGGCCCGCGAGCACGTCGTCCACGACCCCCGCGACGTGCTCGCGCGTGATGAGCGTGCCCTCGGCCGTCGACTGATCCTGGTGGATCCACTGCCAGATCTGCGAGCGCGAGATCTCGGCGGTCGCGGCGTCCTCCATGAGGTTGTTGATCGCCACGGCGCCCTGGCCGCGCAGCCACGCCTCGAGGTAGCGGATGGCCACCTCGACGTTCTCGCGCACGCCGCGATCGGTGATCGGCCGGCCGATGTGCAGCGACAGCAGGTGCCGCTCGCTCACGTGCACGTCGTCGCGCTGCCGGTCGAGCTGGTGCGGCCGGTCACCGAGGACGGCGTCGAACTCGGCCTGCGCCACGGGGATGAGGTCGGGGTGCGCCACCCACGTGCCGTCGAAGCCGTCGGCGGCCTCGCGCCGCTTGTCGGCGGCCACCTTCTGCAGCGCGTTGGCGTTCACCTCGGCGTCGCGCCGGCTGGGGATGAAGGCGCTCATGCCGCCGATCGCGTAGGCGCCGCGCTTGTGGCAGGTCTTCACGAGCAGCTCGGTGTAGGCGCGCATGAAGCCCACCGTCATCGTGACCTCGTTGCGGTCGGGCAGCACGAAGCGCGATCCGCGGCCGCGGTACGTCTTGATGATCGAGAAGATGTAGTCCCAGCGCCCCGCGTTCAGCCCCGCGCAGTGGTCGCGCAGCTCGTACAGGATCTCCTCCATCTGGAACGCTGCCGGCAGCGTCTCGATGAGCACGGTCGCGCGGATCGTGCCGTGCGGGATCGCGAGGAACTGCTCCGTGAAGGTGAACACCTGATCCCACAGCCGCGCCTCCTCGGCCGATTCGAGCTTGGGCAGGTAGAAGTACGGCCCGCGCCCGCGGGCGATGAGCTCGCGCGCGTTGTGGAACGCGTAGAGCCCGAAGTCGACGAGCGATCCCGACGCGGCCATCGTGCGGCCGTGGCGGTCGGTGAAGTGCAGGTGGTGCTCCTCGAGGTGCCAGCCGCGCGGGCGCATCACGATCGTGGGCGTGCGCTCGGCGGTGACCGCGTAGTGCTTGCCCTCGGGAGAGGTGTGCTCGAGGCGCCCGCGGATCGCGTCGAACAGCGACAGCTGCCCGCCGATGACGTTCGCCCAGGTGGGGCTCGTGGCGTCCTCCTGGTCGGCCAGCCACACCCTGGCGCCCGAGTTGAGCGCGTTGATCGTCATGCGCGGGTCGGTGGGGCCGGTGATCTCGACGCGGCGGTCCTCGAGCCCGGGGCCGGCGCCGGCGACGCGCCAGTCGGGGTTCTCGCGGATGCGGCGCGTGTCCTCGCGGAAGCGCGGGTCGCGACCCAGGCCCACCTCGTAGCCGTGCCGCATGCGGTCGGCCAGGCGGTCGTAGCGCGCGCCGGCGAACAGCTCGTGCAGCTGCGCGAGGAAGGCCAGCGCCTCGGGCGTGAGGATCTCGGCGTAGCGCGGCCGCATCGGGCCGACCACGCGGATCGTGGGGTGGATGGTCTCGTGCGTGCGCTCGGTGCCGGGCGCGGGGGCGATGATCGTCATGATGTCCCTCCAGGGGATCGGTTCGTGCCGTGGGGCGGATGGCTCCGCCGGATCAGTGGAACTGCTCGGCCTCGGTGGAGCCGGCGAGCGCGAGGGTCGACGCGTCGGGGTTGAGGGCGGTCGACACCCGGTCGAAGTAGCCGGTGCCGGCCTCGCGCTGGTGGCGCGTGGCCGTGTAGCCCTGGGCCTCGGCGGCGAACTCGGCGTTCTGCAGCTCGACGTACGCCGTCATGGCGCTCTCGGCGTAGCCGCGCGCGAGCTGGAACATCGAGTGGTTCAGGGCGTGGAAGCCGGCGAGGGTGATGAACTGGAAGCGGTAGCCGAGCTCCGCCAGCTCCGCCTGGAACGACGCGATCTGCCGGTCGTCGAGGGCGGCCGACCAGTTGAAGCTCGGCGAGCAGTTGTAGGCGAGCATCTTGCCGGGGTGCTCGGCGTGCACCGCGGCGGCGAACTCGCGCGCGAGCTCGATGTCGGGCGTGCCCGTCTCGACCCACAGCAGGTCGGCGTACGGCGCGTACGCCAGGCCGCGCGCGATGACCGGGTCGATGCCGTTCCGCACCCGGTAGAACCCCTCGCTCGTGCGCTCGCCCGTGACGAACGGGCGGTCGCGCTCGTCCACGTCGCTCGTGAGCAGATCCGCCGCGAGCGCGTCGGTGCGGGCGATCTGGATCGTCGGCACGCCGGCGACGTCGGCGGCGAGGCGCGCGGCGTTGAGGGTGCGGATGTGCTGGCTCGTGGGCACGAGCACCTTGCCGCCCAGGTGGCCGCACTTCTTCTCGCTGGCCAGCTGGTCCTCCCAGTGGATGCCCGCGGCGCCGGCCTGGATCATGGCGTGCGCGAGCTCGTACGCGTTGAGCGGGCCGCCGAAGCCGGCCTCGGCGTCGGCGACGATCGGCGCCATCCAGTCGCGCGTGACCTCGCCCTCCGCGAACTCGAGCTGGTGCTGGCGCAGCAGCGCGTTGTTGATGCGGCGCACGACCGCGGGCACCGAGTTGGCGGGGTAGAGCGACTGATCCGGGTAGGTCTGCCCGGCGAGGTTCGCGTCGGCGGCCACCTGCCAGCCCGACAGGTAGATGGCCTTGAGGCCGGCGCGCACCTGCTGCACGGCCTGGTTGCCCGTGAGCGCGCCGAGCGCGCGCACGTACTCGTCGCCGCGCAGGTGCCGCCACAGCGTCTCGGCGCCGCGGTGGGCGAGCGTGGCGTCCTCGCGGATCGCGCCGCGCAGGCGGATGACGTCCTCGGCCGTGTACGTGCGCTCGATGCCGCTCCAGCGGGGGTTCGCGTCCCACTCCAGCTGGAGCTCCTCGGCGGTCTGGGTCCGGTCTCCCGGAAGGGCGGTGGTGGTCATGTCGGTCTCCTTCGTCCGTGCGGTGCGGCACCGCGTGAGACCACGATGTGTGAAGATCCACCGCCGCGGAGAGGATTGACCCGCAGAACTATTCCGGTTCTTCTGCCGGGCGGAACTTTGTGGCAGGATCGGCGCCATGGCCCTCGACGACGAGACCGGTGCCGACGCGATCGCGGTCGGCCGCCGCATCCGCGCGCTGCGCACGGAGCGCGGCATCCGCCTGGCCGAGCTGGCCGAGCGCGTGGGGCGCGCGCCCAGCCAGCTGTCGATGATCGAGAACGGCCGGCGCGAGCCCCGGCTGTCGATGCTGCGGGCCATCGCGCAGGCGCTCGACGTGCCCGTCGACGCGCTGCTCGAGCCGGACGAGCTCGACGAGCGCAGCCGCATGGAGGTGGCGCTCGAGCGCGAGCTGCGTTCGACGCGGTTCCGCGCGCTCGGGATCGAGCCGTTCCGCATCCCGAAGGGCATGCCGGACGAGGCCCTGCGGGCGATCCTGCGGCTGGCGGGCGAGATCGACCGGCTGAAGGACGAGCGCCAGGCCACGCCCGAGGAGGCGCGGCGGGCCAACAGCGAGCTGCGGGCCCTCATGCGCTCGCAGGACAACCACTTCCCGCACCTCGAGCGCACGGCGAGCGAGCTGCTCGAGGCGATCGGGCACCCCGGCGGGCCGCTCACGCAGCGCGCGGCGAGCGCGATCGCGGCGCACCTGGGGTTCACGCTGCACTACGTGGCCGACCTGCCCTCATCCACCCGCAGCGTGCTCGACCTCAAGCACCGGCGGCTCTACCTGCCGAACCGGGTCTCGGGCGATCCGCGCGCGCCGATCCTGCAGGCGCTCGCCAGCCGCGTGCTGGGGCACGCGGAGCCGTCGAGCTACGGCGAGTTTCTGCGCCAGCGCGTGGAGCAGAACTACCTTGCCGGCGCCCTGCTCATCCCCGAGGAGGGTGCGGTGGCGGCGCTACGGGAGGCGAAGGAGCGCCGCGCGATCTCGATCGAGGATCTGCGCGACGCGTACTCGGTGTCGTACGAGACCGCCGCCCACCGCTTCAGCAATCTCGCCACGCGCCACCTCGACATCCCCGTGCACTTCCTCAAGGTGCACGAGTCGGGCACCATCACGAAGGCGTACGAGAACGACGACGTCAACTTCCCCGCCGACCGGCTCGGCGCCATCGAGGGGCAGCTGTGCTGCCGGCACTGGACGAGCCGGGTGATCTTCGACGTGGAGGACCACTTCAACCCGTACTACCAGTACACCGACACGGGCAACGGCACGTACTGGTGCACGGCACGCGTGGAGCACTCCAGCCAGGGCGCGCACTCGGTGAGCGTGGGCGTGCGCTTCGACGACACCAAGTGGTTCGCCGGGCGCGACACCCCGAACCGCCGCGTCTCGCGCCACGCGGTCGAGACGTGCTGCCGCCGCCCGCCCGAGGAGCTCGCGGGCCGTTGGCGCGACGGCGCCTGGCCCAACGTCGCCACGCCCCGCACCCTGCTCGCGACCCTCCCCACGGGATCGTTCCCGGGCGTGGACACGACCGACGTGTACGAGTTCCTGGACGCTCACGCGCCCAGGAACTGACGTGCGGTGTCATCTGCGCGCTCCGCGCGCGGCGGCGCTGCCGCGCCGCGGGACGCTCACGCGCCCAGGAACTGACGTGCGGGCGCTCGGTTCGACGAGGGGTCGGGGTCAGGCGCGGGTGAAGAGGTAGCCGCGCTTGGGGTCGAAGCCGCCGATGGTGAGGCCGCGGGTGGTGAGGACGCCCATCTCGCGGCGCACGCGCATGCGCCACTCGTGCGCCTCGCGCGGGTCCTCCTCGCGCATCCGCTCCACGTCGTCCGGGATCTCGAGGGTCGCCTCGATCCGATCCTCCGCGGGGGTCTGCGCGAAGTCGGCGAGCGCCCACTTCACGTCGAGGCGGTCGCTCTCGTCGCCCGCGTCGCCGCCGCCGAAGATGCCGTACTGGTTCACCGCGTAGCCCGTCACGCGCGCGCCGAGCACCGTGAGGTAGAAATGCGCGTTGCGCGAGATGAGCGGATCGAACGTCCAGGTGATGTTGCCGACCTCGTGCGCGAGGGCCCACTGGCGCTGGTGCTCCTTGAGCTCGCGGCCCCAGCCGCGGCCGCGGAACTCGGGCAGCAGCGCCGTGATGTGCGAGTGCATCGAGCGCGAGGCCGGGGTGCCGAAGAACGCCACCGAGGCGCCCACCATGCGGCCGTCGTCGAAGTAGCCGGTGACGTAGTTGCCCGACTGCTGCAGCGCGCGCATGGTGCCGGCGTCGATCACCCTCTCGGGGCCGCGGATGGCGTCGAAGATGCCCTGCGCCTCCAGGATGAGCTCGACGGTGTCCAGGTCGCGGATCTCACGCATGTGTTCCAGCGTATGCTCTCGCGGGCCGCGCCTCGCGCCGGGGCGGCCGTCAGCGGCGCGACGCGGCCCCGCGCCGGACCGCCTCCGCCCGGCGCTCCCGGCGCACGGCCGCCCGCAGCTCGCGCCGCTCGCGGCGGCGCGCCTCGGCCCGCCAGGCCGGCACGGCGACGACGAGGTACAGCGCGGCAGCGGACAGGATCATCGCACCCCAGCCGCCGAACATGACCGGCGGCTGATCGGCGAACTGCCCGACGCCCGCGGCGATCATGCCCGCGGCGAAGAGCAGCCCCAGCACGCCCGCGCCGCGGCGGATCGCGCGCGCGATCATCCAGCCGGCGGCGGCGATCGGGCCGACGATCGACAGCCCGGCGAGCACGAACGAGACGGTCACGAGCAGGCCGAGGCCCGTCGCGGTCCCGATCGCGATGCCGGCGGCGGCGAGCACGAGGCCCCCGGCGAGCGCGATCGTGAGCCACATCGCGGCGTGACGCGGTGGCGAGACGCGCTGCGGGCGCGCGGCCCGGCGGGCCCGGCGCTC
>NZ_JBMDJT010000011.1:0-70732 GCF_057809335.1 Microbacterium sp. FG3
GGGGCCCCACGCCCGAGCGGGCGTGGCGCCGGCGGAGTCACTGGTTGTTGGTGATGAACGAGACGGCGTCCTGCACCGTCTTGAGGTTCTTGACCTCGTCATCGGGGATCGTGACGCCGAACTTCTCCTCGGCGTTCACCACGATGGTCATCATGGAGATGGAGTCGATGTCGAGGTCGTCGGTGAACGACTTCTCGAGCGACACCTCCGAGGCGTCGATGCCGGTCTCGTCGGTGATCAGCTCGGCCAGGCCGGCGAGGACCTCGTCGTTGGTGAGTGCCATGGTGTCTCCTCAGGCGGGTTGTGGTTGGGGAATGGGGATCTGAAGAACCGACGCTCAGTCTATGAGCGTGCGCGGCGGGTTCAGGGGAGCACGACCACCTGTGCCGCGAACACGAGTCCCGCCCCGAAGCCGATCTGCAGCGCCAGGCCGCCGCTCAGCTCCGGCCGCTCCTGCAGCAGGCGGTGCGCGGCGAGCGGGATCGACGCGGCCGACGTGTTGCCGGTGGTCGTGATGTCGTTCGCGATCGCCACGGTGTCGGGCAGGCCGAGCTGCTTGGCGAACTCGTCGACGATGCGCATGTTGGCCTGGTGGGGGATGAAGGCCGCGAGCTCCTCGGGCTTCACGCCCGCGTTCTCGAGCGTCTCCTTGGCGACCTTGGCCATCTCCCACACGGCCCAGCGGAACACGCTCGGGCCCTCCTGGCGCAGCGTGGGCCAGGCGGCCTCGCCGTCGCGGAACTGCGTGAGGGTGGCGTTCATGCCCACCAGGTCGGCCTTGGAGCCGTCCGAGCCCCAGCTCGTCGCCGACACGCCGGGGGTGTCGCTCGGGCCGAGCAGCGCCGCGCCCGCGCCGTCGCCCAGCAGGAACGAGATGGACCGATCGGTGGGGTCGATGACGTCGCTGAGCTTCTCGGCGCCGATGACCACGGCATAGCGGGCCCCCCCGGCGCGGATGAGCGCGTCGGCCTGCGCGATGGCGTAGCAGTAGCCGGCGCATGCCGCGTTCATGTCGTAGGCGGCGGCGGGCGTGGCGCCGATGCGGTCGGCGACGACCGCCGCGATCGACGGCGTCTGCTGCACGTTGCTGATCGTCGCGACGATCACGAGGTCGATCTCGGCCGGGTCGACGCCGGACTTCTCGACGGCCTCCTGGGCCGCGGCGGCGGCGAGCTCGAGGGCGCCGGTCTCGCGGTTCGCCCGCGCGCGCGTGACGACGCCGGTGCGCTGGCGGATCCACTCGTCGCTCGAGTTGATCGGCTCGATGATGTCCGCGTTCGGGACGGCGTTCTCGCCGCGCGCGGCGCCCATCGCGTAGATGCGCGAGTGGGCGGCGCCGGCGGATTCCTTCAGAGTGGGCATTCGGGTCTTTCCGTTCAGGCGGCCGCGAGGAGCTCGCGCGCGGCCTCGAGGTCTTCGGGAGTCTTCACGGCCACGGACGGCACGCCCTTGAGACCGCGCTTGGCGAGGCCCACGAGGGCGCCGGCCGGCGCGAGCTCGATGATGCCGGTCACGCCGCGGTCGGCGAACGACGCCATGCACAGGTCCCAGCGCACGGGGCTGGAGACCTGGTGGACGACGAGCTCGAGCGCTCGCGAGCCCGCGTCCACCGGCTCACCGTCGCTGTTGCTCCACAGCAGCAGCTGCGGATCGGCCGGGTCGATCGTGTCGACCGCGTCCTGGAGGGCGTCCTTCGCGGGCGCCATGTAGCGCGTGTGGAAGGCGCCGGCCACCTGCAGGGGGATGACGCGCGCGCCGCGCGGGGCGCTCTCGGCCAGCGCGGCGAGAGCGTCCCTCGCGCCCGCGGCCACGATCTGGCCGCCGCCGTTGTAGTTGGCGGCCTCGAGGCCGCGCTCGGCGATGGCCTGCAGCACCTGCTCCTCGACGCCGCCCACGACGGCGCTCATGCCCGTCTCGGCGAGCGCGGCGGCCTCGGCCATGGCCCGGCCGCGGGCGCCGACGACGCGCATCGCGGCCTCGTCGGAGATCACGCCGGCGGCCGCCAGCGCGGCGAGCTCGCCGACCGAGTGGCCGGCCACGCCGGCGGGGCGCGCGCCCTCGGCGGTCAGCGCGGTCCACGACAGCAGGCTCGCGGCGACGATCAGCGGCTGCGCCACGCTCGTGTCGCGGATGCGATCGGCGTCCCATTCGGTGCCGGCCGGGAGCAGATCGACCTGCGCGGCGTCCGCGTAGGCCTGGAGGCGCTCACGCGCGCCCTCCAGCTCGAGCCAGGGGGAGAGGAAGCCGGGAGTCTGCGAGCCCTGTCCGGGGCATACGACGACGATCACTCTGCAAGTCTGCCAATCATCCGAGACGCTCCGGTGGAGGCGCTCTCACAAGAATCGCGAAAAGCGTTGTGCATGCCGCACATCCTCGCGCGGGCGGGCCGGCTCAGCGCGGGCGCCTCACGGCCGGGCGGCGCCGCGTGGCCTCGGTGCCCATCGAGCCGAGGATGAGGGCCGTCTGCAGGATCAGGGCCTCGCGCGGGCCCGTGGCGTCCCATCCGATGACGTCGCCCACCTTCTTGAGGCGGTACCGCACGGTGTTGGGGTGGACGAACAGCTCGCGGGCCGTCGCCTCGAGCGAGCGGCCGTTGTCGAGGTAGGCCCACAGCGTGGTCACGAGATCGGTGGAGTGATCGGCGAGGGGCTGGTAGATCCGCTCCACGAGCGTGCGCTTGGCCACGGGGTCGCCAGCGAGGGCGCGCTCCGGCAGGAGGTCGTCGGCCTCGACGGGGCGCGGGGCGCCGCGCCAGGCGCGCGCGACCGCGAAGCCCGCGAGGGCCGCGCGGGCGCTGCGGCTCGCGTCGACGAGGGCGGCGACCGTGGGGCCCAGCACGAGGTGGCCCTCGCCGAAGTGCGGCTCGAGGCCGCGGGCGATCTCGTCGAACGGCAGCTCGGGCTGCTCCGCCGCCCGCGGCGCCTGCGCGCGACCGAGCACGAGCACGAGTCGGGAGCCCTGCACGCCGATGAGCACGTCGACGCCGAGCTTGCGGGCCGTGCGGCGCACCTGATCCACGTCGAAACCGCGGGGAGTGGTGCCCACGAGCACGCACGACTCGCCGTGGCCGTGCCAGCCGAGCGCCGCGATCCGGCTCGGCAGCTCCTCGTCGGCCTCACCGGTGAGGATCGAGTCGACGACGAGCGCCTCGAGGCGGGCATCCCACAGCCCGCGCGATTCCGCCGCGCGGGCGTAGACATCGGCGGCCGTGAACGCCACCTCGCGCGAGTAGAGCAGGATCGCCTCGCGGAGATGCTCGCTCTTGCTCGCCACGCGCTCCTCGACCACCTCGACGGTGATCCGCACCAGCTGCAGCGTCTGCTGCAGGCTCACGCTGCGCAGCAGCTCGCGCGGCGCGGCGGCGAAGATGTCGGCCGCGATCGACGGCGTCGTGGTGGGGTCGTCGAACCACTGCACGAACGACGAGATGCCGGCCTGGGCGACGAGGCCCACCGCCGAGCGGCGCCCTGGCGGCATCTCCGTGAACCACGGCAGCGACTCCTCGAGCCGCCGCGTGGTGGCGGTGGCGAGGTCGCCGGAGATGCGCCGGAGCCAGGCGAGGGTGGCGGCCTTGTCGGGATCGACCGCCCCCTCGCCCGTGCGGGCCTCAGGCATCCCCGCCCGCGTTGCCGGACGTGCCGGCGCCGACCTCGTGCAGGCGGTACTTCTCGATCGCCTGGCCGACGACGGAGCGGTCGACCTTGCCCTGTTCGGCGAGCATCTGCAGCGCCTTGACGACCATCGACGGCCCGTCGATCTTGAAGAAGCGGCGGGCGGCGGGGCGCGTGTCGCTGAAGCCGAAGCCGTCGGCGCCGAGCGTGCCGTAGGGGCCGGGCACCCAGGGGCGGATCTGGTCCTGGACGGCGTGCATGAAGTCGCTCGTCGCGACGAACGGCTGGCCCTCGGCGTGCTGCAGCTTCTCGGTGAGGTACGCCGTGCGCGGGTCCTCGTCCGGGTGCAGGAAGTTGTGCTCGTCGGCGGCCAGGCCGTCGCGGCGCAGCTCGGTCCAGCTCGTCACCGACCACACGTCGGCCACGACACCCCAGTCGCTCTTCAGCAGCTCCTGGGCCTCGAGGGCCCACGGCACGCCCACGCCCGAGGCGAGCAGCTGCACGCGGTGCCCGTCGCCGGAACCCTCGGCCACGCGGTGGATGCCCTTGACGATGCCCTCGACGTCGACACCCTCGGGCTCGGCCGGCTGCACCATCGGCTCGTTGTACACCGTGAGGTAGTACATGACATCCGGGTCGGGGTGCTGGCCGCCGTACATCCGCTCGATGCCGGACTGCACGATGTGCGAGATCTCGTACCCGTAGGCCGGGTCGTAGCTGAGGACCGCGGGGTTGGTCGAGGCGAGCAGGTGCGAGTGCCCGTCCATGTGCTGCGTGCCCTCGCCCGCGAGCGTGGTGCGGCCCGCGGTCGCGCCGATGATGAAGCCGCGCGTCAGCTGATCGCCCGCGGCCCAGAACGCGTCGCCCGTGCGCTGGAAGCCGAACATCGAGTAGAAGATGTAGACCGGCAACAATGGCTCGCCGTGCGTCGAATACGACGTGCCCGTGGCGGTGAACGCCGCGGTGGCGCCGGCCTCGTTGATGCCGACGTGCATGATCTGGCCCTGCGGACTCTCCTTGTAGGCCAGGAGCAGCTCGCGGTCGACCGAGGTGTAGTTCTGGCCGTGCGGGTTGTAGATCTTCGCCGTCGGGAAGTACGAGTCCATGCCGAACGTGCGGGCCTCGTCGGGAATGATCGGCACGATGCGGTTGCCGAAGCCCTTGACCTTCATGAGGTCCTTGAGCATGCGGACGAACGCCATGGTCGTGGCGACCTGCTGCGTTCCCGACCCCTTCTTCGGCAGGGCGTAGTCCTTGTCCTGCGGCAGCTCGAGGCCGACGTGCGTCGTGCGGCGCTCGGGCAGGAAGCCGCCGAGGTCCTTGCGGCGCTCCAGCATGTACTGGATCGTCTCGTCCTCCAGGCCCGGGTGGTAGTAGGGCGGCTGGTAGGGGTTCTCCTCGAGCTGCGCGTCGGTGACGGGGATGTCCATCGTGTCGCGGAACAGCTTGAGGTCGTCGAGCGTCATCTTCTTCATCTGGTGGGTCGCGTTGCGGCCCTCGAAGTGCGGCCCGAGGCCGTAGCCCTTGACGGTGTGGGCGAGGATGACGGTGGGCTGGCCCTTGTGCTCCATGGCCGCCTTGTACGCCGCGTACACCTTGCGGTAGTCGTGGCCGCCGCGCTGCAGGTTCCAGATCTGCTCGTCGGTGTAGTCCTTCACGAGCTCGAGGGCGCGCGGGTCGCGGCCGAAGAAGTTCTCGCGGATGTACGCGCCCGACTCGGCCTTGTAGGTCTGGAAGTCGCCGTCGGGCGTCGTGTTCATGAGGTTCAGCAGCGCGCCCTCGACGTCGCGGGCGAGCAGGTCGTCCCAGCCGCGGCCCCAGATGAGCTTGATGACGTTCCAGCCGGCGCCGCGGAAGAAGCTCTCGAGCTCCTGGATGATCTTGCCGTTGCCGCGCACGGGGCCGTCGAGACGCTGCAGGTTGCAGTTGATCACGAACGTGAGGTTGTCGAGGCCCTCGTTCGCGGCCACCTGCAGCTGGCCGCGCGACTCGACCTCGTCCATCTCGCCGTCGCCGAGGAAGGCCCACACGTGCGAGTCCGCGACGTCCTTGATGCCGCGGTTGGCGAGGTACTTGTTCGTCATCGCCTGGTAGATCGCGTTGATCGGGCCCAGGCCCATCGACACCGTCGGGTACTGCCAGAAGTCCGGCATCATGCGCGGGTGCGGGTAGGAGGGGATGCCGACCGGCGCGGCCGACTTCTCCTGGCGGAAGCCGTCGAGCTGGTGCTCGGTGATGCGGCCCTCCAGGAAGGCGCGCGCGTACATGCCGGGGGAGGCGTGGCCCTGGTAGAAGATCTGGTCGCCGCCGTTGCCGGCGTCCTGCCCGCGGAAGAAGTGGTTGTGGCCGACCTCGTAGAGCGACGCCGCCGACGCGTACGTCGAGATGTGGCCGCCCACGCCGATGCCGGGGCGCTGCGCGCGGTGCACCGTGATGGCCGCGTTCCAGCGGATCCAGTGGCGGTAGCGGCGCTCCAGCTCCTCGTCGCCGGGGAAGTCGGGCTCGTCCTCGGCGGAGATCGTGTTGACGTAGTCCGTCGTCGGGACCATCGGCACGCCCAGGCGGCGCTCCTTCGAGCGCTTCAGCAGGCTCAGCATCACCTCGCGCGCGCGCTGCGGGCCCTTGGCCGCGACGAGCTCGTCCAGCGACTGCTGCCATTCGCTGGTCTCCTCGGGATCGCTGTCCTGCGGCCCCTGCGAGTACGGATCCTGATCGTGAACAGCCACCGGATGACCTTTCGTCTTGCGGCAGTTCGTGCCGCGCGTGTTGCCGGCGCGCGCGGGGTCCCGATGGGGGCGGCGCCGCACGCGTATCCTCGCCAGCCTAACGCCATCCGAGGGGCGCTCGGAGTGGACGCCGGGCACGTGCGAGTGGCGGGGAGCGGGCCTCCGCCGCCGCGGTGGGCCCTGCCGGGATCGAACCGACGACAACCTGGGTGTAAACCAGGTGCTCTACCAGCTGAGCTAAAGGCCCCTGCCTCGAGTCTATCCGGGCGGGTCGCGCCGCCCCACGCGCGGGCGTCGGGACCGCGCCGTAGGCTGGAGGGGTGAAGGCCTCTCCCGCGGATCAGCTCCTGCTTCTGGACCTCGCCGACATCGATCGGCGGATGACGGCGGCCGAGGCCGCCCGGACGAACCCGCCGCAGGCGGCGCGCGTGAAGGAGCTGGTCGAGCACCGCAACGCGCTCGGCCGCGAGCTGGTGACGCGCACGAACGCCCGCGACGACGTCGCGGCCGAGCTGAAGCGCATCGAGGGCGACATCGACGTGGCGCGCAAGCGCCGCGAGCGCGACGAGCAGCGCCTCGGTCAGACGGCGATCGCGCGCGACGCGCTCGCGCTGCAGGAGGAGATCGCCGCCCTCGGCGCCCGCATCGACGCGCTCGAGACCAGCGAGCTGGAGCTCATGGAGCGCCGCGACGAGGCCGAGGCCGCGCTGGCCGAGCAGCAGACGCTGCTCGACGCCACGACCGCCGAGGGCCGGCGCCTCAGCGAGGAGGCCAAGCAGGCGGTCACCGACGCGACGCGCGAGCTCACCGAGCTGCGCCGCGACCGCGAGGCGCTGGCGGGGCGGCTGCCCGCCGACCTGCTCGCGGCGTACGAGCGCCTGGCCGCGCGCGGCACGGCCGCCGCGCTGTTCACGCGCACGACCTGCGGCGGGTGCCGCATGACGCTCTCGCCCAGCGACATCTCGGCCGTCCGCGCCACGCCGCTCGACGAGGTGGCGTACTGCCCCGAGTGCGGCACGATCCTCGTGCGCACCAACGAGAGCGGGCTGAACGCCCCGGCCGAGGGCACCGACGGGAAGGTGCGGTTCGAATGACGCGCACGCTCATCGTCGAGGCCGACGGCGGCTCGCGCGGCAACCCGGGCGTTGCCGCGGGCGGCGCCGTCGTGATCGATCCGGCATCGGGGGAGGTGCTGAGCGAGCTCGGCGTCTTCGTCGGGGTCGCCACGAACAACGTCGCCGAGTACAACGGCATGATCGCCGGCATCGCCGCCGCCGTCGAGCGCGATCCGGACGCGATCCACGTGCGCATGGACTCCAAGCTCGTCGTCGAGCAGATGACGGGCCGCTGGAAGATCAAGCACCCCGACATGCAGGTGCTCGCGCGCCGCGCGCGCGAGCTCATCGGATCGCGGCGCGTCACGTTCGAGTGGGTGCCGCGCAACGACAACAAGCTGGCCGATGCCGCGGCGAACGAGTCGATGGACAAGCGCCTGTCGTTCCGGCGCGACCTCGACGGCCACACGGCGGTGACCGAGGCGGCCGCGGTCGACGGTGAGCGGCTCTTCTGACCCAGCCCACGCACCGGTCTCGCCGTGGTCGTCGGCGGACCGGATCGTGCTCGGCCGCACGCCGGGCGGCGCCGCCGTCGCGGTCGCGCTCGACGGCGCCCAGGAGGCGGGCCGCCGCCCGCTGAGCGACGCCGAGCTGCCCGCGTGGGTCGCCGCGCGCGAGGCCGAGGCGCGGCGCATGGGCCGGGGCATCCGCTGGATCTGGTCGAGCACGGCCGAGTGGTACCCGGCGCTGCTCGCCGCCGGCGTGCGCGTGGCGCGCTGCCACGACCTGCGGCTGTGTCGCGCGATCCTCGCCCTCGCGGTCCCCAGCGCGCCGGCGGCCGCACCCGCGTGGGACGCCGCGCCGGATGCCGAGGCGGCGGACGCCCTCTTCGCACTGGACGACGCGGCGCCGCGGGCCACGGACATCGCGCAGACGACCGCCGAGCACGAGCGGCAGGAGGCCGCGGTGGCCCGCGCCGCGGACCCGGGGCGCCTGCGGCTGCTGCTGGCGGCCGAGTCGGCCGGGTCGCTCGTCGCGGCCGAGTTGCGTGCGGCCGGTCTGCCCTGGGACGAGGCGCGGCACGACGAGCTGCTGCGGGCGCAGCTGGGGGAGCGGGTGGCGGGAGGGACGCCCTCGCGGATCGCGGAGGCCGCAGCGCGCGTGCGCGAGGCGCTGGGCGACCCGGCGGCCTCGCTCGACTCGCAGCCCAAGCTGCTGCGCGCCCTGCACCGGGCGGGGGTGCGGGTGGAGTCCACGAGCAAGTGGGAGCTCGCCGAGCACGACCACCCCGTCGTGGAGCCCCTGCTGGAGTACAAGCGCCTGATGCGGCTGTACACGGCCAACGGCTGGGCGTGGTTGGCCGAGTGGGTGCGCGACGGGCGGTTCCGGCCGGTGTACGTGCCCGGTGGGGTCGTCACGGGCCGGTGGGCGTCGTCCGGCGGCGGCGCGCTGCAGCTGCCGCGCGGGCTGCGCGAGGCCGTGCGCGCCGACGAGGGCTGGGTGCTCGTCGACGCCGACGTGGCGCAGCTGGAGCCGCGTGTGCTGGCCGCCATGTCGCGCGACGAGCGGATGGCGCAGGCGGCGGGCGCCGATCTGTACGAGGGCATCGTGACGAGTGGGGCGGTGGCGACGCGGGCGGAGGCGAAGATCGCGATGCTCGGCGCGCTGTACGGATCGACGACGGGCGACGCCGGGCGCCTCGTGCCCCGCCTGCGGCAGGCGTTCCCGGGATCGATGGCGCTCGTGGATGCGGCCGCGCGCGAGGGGGAGCGGGGCGGGCAGGTCGCGACCTGGCTGGGTCGGGTCTCGCCGCCGCCGGGCGACGCGTGGCACGCCGCGCAGCGCGGCTCGTCCGCGGGCGCCGCCGAGGAGCAGCGCGCCCGGCGCCTCGCGGGCGACCACGGCCGGTTCACGCGCAACTTCGTCGTGCAGGGCACCGCGGCGGAGTGGGCACTGGCGTGGCTGGCGGATCTGCGCGCCCGGCTGGCCGCGATCCCGCCGGTGGCCGAGGATCGCGCGGCGCGCCGATCCGGGCCCGTGTTCGCCCGCCGCCCGCACCTGGCGTTCTTCCTGCACGACGAGGTCATCGTGCACGCGCCGGACGAGCGGGCGGAGGACGCGGCGCGGGCGGTGCGCGAGGCGGCCGACGCGGCGGGGCGCCTGCTGTTCGGCTCGTTCCCGATCGCGTTCCCGCTCGACATCCGCGTCGGACGCAGCGTCGCCAAGGACTGAGCGGCGAGAATCCACGCCCGCGCCGAGGATCCATGCGCGCCTGGATTCTCGGCGCACAGATGGATTCTCGGCGGTAGGTGAGAGTGCGAATGGGCCGGCCTGTACGCCGGGTTCTGTTCCGGAGCCTGAGCTCCTTCGACGGCCATCTCTCTCGGCGACACGTTGCCGTGCCGCTCCAGCAACCTACCCGGGGACTCGGCGGGCCGCGTCAACATCCCCTGTTGGTCTTGCTCCGGGCGAGGTTTACCCAGCGAGCCGTGTCACCACGGCCCCTGGTGGTCTCTTACACCACCGTTTCACCCTTACCGGCCGAGGCCGGCGGTCTGCTCTCTGTTGCACTTTCTCGCGGATCGCTCCGGGTGGGTGTTACCCACCGCCCTGCCCTGTGGAGCCCGGACGTTCCTCGGCGCGCTTGCGCGCGACGCGGCCGTCCGGCCGACCCATTCGCCCGCCCAGTCTACGCGGAGGGGCTGCTGAGCTCCGTGAGGTACTCGTCGTCCGACTTCGCGAGGCTGGCGGCGCCGATGATGCCCGCGTTGTTGCGGTGCGTCGCCGTCTTGAACTCCGCGCGCGTCGTGATGAGGGGCATGAACTTCTCGGGGTTCTTCGACACCCCGCCGCCGACCAGGATCAGGTCGGGGGAGAAGAGGAACTCCACGTGGTCGTAGAACTTCTGCAGCCGTCCCGCCCACTTCTCCCACGACAGGCCGTCGCGCTCGCGCGCGGTGGCGGCGGCGTAGCGCTCGATCGACTCGCCATTCCAGATGAGGTGACCCAGCTCGGTGTTCGGCACGAGCTTTCCCTCGAAGAGGAAGGCCGATCCGATGCCCGTGCCCAGCGTGGTGAGGATCGTCAGGCCCGGCTGACCCTTCGCGCCGCCGTAGCGGAGCTCGGCGAGGCCGGCCGCGTCGGCGTCGTTGACGAAGTGGATGTCGCGGCCGAGGCCGTCCTCGAAGAACTTCTCGGCCTCGAAGCCGATCCAGTCCTTCGACACGTTCGCGGCCGAGAGCGTGCGGCCGCCCTTGACGATGGTGGGGAAGCAGATGCCCAGCGGCAGCGCGTCGGCCTCGTCGCCGAGGAGGTTGAGCAGAGCGTGCACCGTGGCGAGCACATCGGCGGGGTGGGCGCCGTCCGGGGTGTCGATCCTGACGCGATCGCTCAGCAGCTCGCCGGAGTCCAGATCAACGATGCCGGCCTTCATGCCGGTGCCCCCGACGTCGACGCCGACCGCACGATTCTCGCTTTTCGCCATGATCTTCAGATTACCGATGATGCGAGGCGCGAATGACCACGGAACGACCGAACGCCGAACGCCGGCCCCGAAGGACCGGCGTTCACGGTGTGGATCCCGCTCAGGCGCTCTTGGCGGACGAGTCCGTCTCGCCGCGGCGGGCGCGCACGTACGCGAGGCGCTCGGCGAGGATCTCCTCGAGCTCGGGGATCGAGCGGCGCTCGAGCAGCATGTCCCAGTGCGTGCGGGGTGCCTTGTCGCCGGAGTGGTCGACCTCCGCCTGCCCGGTGCTCGTCTGCAGCAGCGCCTCGCCGCCGCACGTGCGGCACTCCCACGTCGTGGGTGCCTCGGCGTCGGCCGCGAAGGTGAGCACGGTGTCACGCCCGCACTGGCTGCAGGTGTACGTGTGCTGCGCGCGCTCCATGAACACGACGCCCTCTTCGCTCTGCAGGCTCTGAGCGCCGAGTCGGATGCCACGAAGGCTGCGGTCTGCCATGGTGTGGTCCTTTCGTCAACTCCCCTGTATAACGCTCGCGCCTGTGCGGATCATCCGAACGGCGGGCGCCGCGCGGCTTCTCCCAGGCGATGCTCAGTGCCTGGCGGCGCCGCGCGGGAAGCGCGCTACGCCAGCGCCGCGAGCGCGTCGTCGGCGCGGTCGGTCACGATGCCGTCCACGCCCATCGCGACGAGCCGGCGCATGTCGGCGACGTCGTTCACGGTCCACACGTGCACCTCGCATCCGGCCTCGTGCGCGAGCGCGATGAAGCGCGGCGTGACGATGCGGATCGGCCCCTGTCGCTCCGGCACCTGCAGCGCGTCGACGCCGCGCAGGGCCCGCAGGGCGAGGGGGCGCAGACGCAGTGCGACGCCCAGCAGGAAGCGGACGATCGTGCCGCGCCCGGCGGAGGCGGCGGGGCGTTCGGGCGCGGCCGCCGCGAGCGCGGCGCGGCGGCGGGCGTCGGAGAAGCTCGTGAGCAGCACGCGATCCGGTGCGGTCGCGGCGATCCGCCCGGCCGGTGCCGCGGCGGCCGCGGCCTTCACATCCACGTTGAAGCGGACGTCCGGGAACGTGTCGAGGGCCTGCGCGAGCGTGACCGCGCCGCCGCGATCGGCGAGCAGGGCCTCGAACTCGGCCAGCGTCACGGCGTCGACGCGCCGCGGGTCGCCCGCGACCGACTCGAGCGTGTCGTCGTGGAAGAGCACCACCTCGCCGTCGGCCGTGAGGTGGCAGTCGGTCTCGATGTACGCGACCCCCGCCGCATGCGCCGCCGCGAACGCCGCGAGGGTGTTGGGCGCGATCTCCGGGGAGTCGCGCGGCACGAGGCCCTGGTGCGCGAGCACCCGGGGCCTCGTGCCGTGCGCGAGGTAGGGGTGCGTCACTCTGCCTGGTCGCCGGAGCGGCGCGCGGCCTCCGCGGCGTCGACCGTCGGGCGCGGCGGCAGCGACGAGGCGGACGATCCGCCCACCTGCGACGCCGATGCCTCGGCCTCGGACGAGACCTCCTCCGCGGCCTTCATCGCCTCCTGTGCGGCCTTGAGCGCGTCGCTGACGTCCGGATCGGACGTGCGCGAGGGGGCGGGGCGGGGCGGACGCGGGGCGCCGGGCACCGCACCGCCGGCGAAGCCGCCCGCGATGCCCTTGAGGGCCTCCGTCAGCTCGCTCGGGATGATCCAGAGCTTGCTGGCCTCGCCCTCGGCGATCTTCGGCAGCATCTGCAGGTACTGGTAGGCGAGCAGCTTGTCGTCCGGGGCGCCGGCGTGGATGGCGCTGAAGACGGTCTGGATGGCTTCGGACTCACCCTGGGCGCGCAGCACCTGCGCCTGCTTGTCGCCCTCGGCCTTGAGGATCTCGGACTGACGGGAGCCCTCGGCGACGAGGATCTGCGACTGCTTGTGGCCCTCGGCGGTGAGGATCGCGGCGCGCCGGTCGCGCTCGGCGCGCATCTGCTTCTCCATGGCGTCCTGCAGCGAGGCGGGCGGATCGATCGCCTTCAGCTCGACGCGGTTCACCTTGATGCCCCAGCGGCCCGTGGCCTCGTCGAGCTCGGTCATGAGCTTGGCGTTGATGACGTCGCGGCTGACGAGCGCCTCCTCGAGGTTCAGCGAGCCGACCACGTTTCGCAGCGTGGTGATCGTGAGCTGCTCGACGGCGCCGAGGTAGTTGGCGATCTCGTACGTGGCCGCGCGCGGGTCGGTCACCGTGAAGTACACGACGGTGTCGACGGCGACCGTGAGGTTGTCCTCGGTGATCACGCCCTGCGGCGGGAACGACACGACCTGCTCGCGCAGGTCCACGCGCAGCCGCGGCCGGTCGATGAACGGGACGATGAGGTGCGGTCCGCCGAACAGCGTGCGGTTGTACTTTCCGAGCCGCTCGATGATGACGGCGTCGCTCTGGCGGACGATGGTGATGGCGCGCAGGAGGGTGACGAGCGCGAACACGACGATCGCGATCACGAGCACCCAGAGGATGACGTTGTCCATGGGGGTTTCTCTCTCTCAGCCGGGTGGGGGTCAGTGCGTCGGCTGGGCGGCGGGCGGGCGGTCGGCCACGTACACGAGCGCACCCTTGACGGACTGCACGTAGACCACGGCGCCCGCGGGGATCTCGATGGCCGAGGTCGTGCGGGCCGACCACGTCTGCCCGTCGGCGAGCTTCACGACGCCGGCGATGGGCGTGACGGGCTGCTGCACCGTGCCCGCCATGCCGAACAGGGCATCGACGTTGAACTTCATGGGGTCGTGCGGGCGGCGCAGCCGCCGCAGCAGGGGCGGCCGCAGGAACAGTAGCAGCGCGACGGCCGCGACCGCGGCGATGATGATCTGCAGCCAGATCGGTGCGCCCAGCAGCGAGGCGGTGAGCCCCACGGCGCCGCCGATCGCGATCATCAGGAACGTGAACTCGCCCGAGAGCATCTCGATGACGAGCACGATCGCGATCACCGCGAGCCAGCCGATCCAGGCGTAGTCGGCGATATCCATGTGTGTGCCCTCCCTGCGGCCACCCTATCGACTCGGGCGTGTCGCGGTGACGCGCCGCATGGGCAGAACTGCACATGACGATGGCGGACAACGAATCCGGCGATCCGTTGGGCGAAGGCTCCGGGTCCCGCCGGGGCGTCGTTGCTAGTCTCGGGACGGCCGGTCCGTTCCGTCCGGCTCCGTCGTCTCACGCAGGAGTTCACCCGTGTCGCAGCCCCTCGCCCCCGGATCCCTTGCCGGCAAGACCGCCCTCGTCACCGGGTCTTCCCGTGGCATCGGCGCCGACACGATCCGGTACTTCGCCCAGGCGGGGGCGAACGTCGTCATCAACTTCCGCAACAAGGCACCCCGTGCCGAGAAGCTGGCCGCCGAGGTGCGCGAGCTCGGCGTGAACGCGCTCGTCGTCGGCGCCGACCTCACGGACCCGACCTCGGTGGCCGCCATGTTCGACGCCGTGCGCGCGGAGTTCGGCGCGCTCGACATCCTCGTGCTCAATGCCTCGGGCGGCATGGAGTCGGGCATGGGGGAGGACTACGCGCTCCGCCTCAACCGCGACGCGCAGGTCGGCGCGCTCGAGGCGGCGCTGCCGCTCATGGGCGAGGGCGGGCGCGTCGTGTTCGTCACGAGCCACCAGGCCCACTTCATCCGCACGACGCCGACCATGCCCGAGTACGAGCAGGTCGCGCTGTCGAAGCGCGCGGGCGAGGACGCGCTGCGCGAGCGGATCCCCGCGCTCGAGGAGGTCGGCATCGGCTTCGTGGTGGTCTCGGGCGACATGATCGAGGGCACGATCACGGCGACGCTGCTGGAGCGCGCGAACCCGGGCGCGATCGCGTCGCGCCGCGAGGACGCCGGCAAGCTCTACAACGTCTCGGAGTTCGCCGCCGAGGTGGCCAAGGCGGCCGTCGCGCCCGTTCCCGAGCGGAACGAGCTGCTGCTCGGCGACACCTCGAGCTTCGTCGCGGAGTGACCACCCCGATCCCTCCGCGGAGGGATCCCCGCCGGAATCGTGCGTGACAGGATTGCCGGATGACCTCCCCGCAGTCCCTGTCGCGGCCGCGCACCGCTGAGGCGGCACCGCGCTGGACGCCGCGCTCGCGCCTGGTCTGGTACGCGTGCGTCGCGGCGGTGGCCGTGGTGCTCGTCTCGGTCGCGGCGCCCGTCGAGGCCACGTTCTACGCGGTGCCCGTGCCGTGGGCGCTGCTGCTGGCGGCGGTCCAGGGCGCCGCCCTCGTCGCGGCGGCGCGCTGGCCGGTGTGGTCGATCGCGGCCTTCGCCGGCTCGGGGCTCGCGCTGCGGCTGGCGCCGGCCCCGCCCGCGGCGCCCTGGCCGTGGGCGGTCACGGCGATCATCGCGTTCGCGCTGTTCGTCGGCATCGTCGCGACCGTGCACGGGTGGCGCCTGGGCACGGCCGCCTACGCCGTGCCGGCCGTCGCGGTGTCGGCTCCCGCCTTCTTCGACGACGCGCCGCAGACGCTCGCCAGCACGATCGTGGCGCTGTCGCTCGGGGCCGGCGGCCTGGCCGTGGGCTCGCTGCTCCACGAGCGCATCCGGGTCGCCGGACAGCTGGCCAGGGAGCGCGAGGTGAGCGCCACGGAGCACGAGCGCCGGCTCGTGGCCGAGGAGCGTCAGCGCATCGCGCGCGAGCTGCACGACGTCGTCGCGCACGGGCTCTCGCTCATCCAGGTGCAGGCGACATCGGCGCGCTACCGGCTGCCGGGCCTGCCGGAGGCGGCCGCCGCCGAGTTCGACGACATCGCCCGCTCCGCGCGCACGTCGCTGGGGGAGATGCGGCATCTGCTCGGCGCGCTGCGCGGCGAGGACGCGGCCGAGCTCGCCCCGCAGCCCACGCTCGACGACATCCCGGCGCTCGTCGCCGAGACCGAGCGGGCGGGCGCTGAGGTGCGCCTGCAGCTGAGCGTGGCCGATCCGGTCTCGCGCAGCACCGGCATCGCGGCGTACCGGATCGTGCAGGAGGCCATCAGCAACGCGGTGCGGCACGCGCCGGGCGCGGCCATCGACGTCGCCGTCTCCGGACACGACGGCGCCGTGCTCATCGAGGTGGCCAACGCGCGCGCGGACGGCGAGGCGGCCTCCCGCTCGGGCGACGGGCACGGTCTCGTCGGCATGCGCGAGCGCGCGGCGCTGCTCGGGGGATCGCTGCACGCGGGCCCGACGGCGGCCGGCGGGTTCCGCGTGGCGGCCGCCCTTCCGATCACGCCGCAGGAGGCCTCGTGACCGACCGCATCACGGTGCTCGTCGCCGACGATCAGGCCATGGTGAGGGCCGGCTTCGCCGCGCTCCTCGACGCGCAGGACGGCATCCGCGTGATCGGGCAGGCAGGCGACGGCATCGAGGCCGAGCGCCTCGCGCGCGAGCTGCGCCCCGATGTGATCCTCATGGACGTGCGCATGCCCGAGCGCGACGGGATCGAGGCGACCAGGCGCATCCTGCAGCCGGCGCACCCGCTGCCGCACGTGCCGCGGATCCTCATGCTCACCACCTTCGACGTGGACGAGTACGTCTTCGACGCGCTGCGGGCCGGCGCCAGCGGCTTCCTGCTCAAGGACGCCCTGCCGGACGAACTCGCGAACGCCGTGCGCGTCGTAGCGGCGGGCGAGGCGCTGCTCGCACCGAGCGTGACGCGCCGTTTCATCGAGCGCTTCGCCGCGCAGCCGGCCGCGCCCACGCGGTCCGCGCTGCGCCTGAACGGGCTCACCGAGCGCGAGCGCGAGGTGCTCGTGCTGATCGGGCGCGGGCTGTCGAACGGCGAGATCGCCGCCGAGCTCTATATCGGCGAGCAGACGGTCAAGACGCACGTGGGCAAGCTGCTGCAGAAGCTCGCGGCACGCGACCGCGTGCAGCTCGTGATCACCGCGTACGACGCGGGCCTCGTGCAGCCCGGCTGACGGCCTCACCCCGTGGTGGAGGAGCGGGCCGCGCGGATTCACCCCACGGAGTGATCCGCGGCCCGCCGACCGGTTCGTACGTTCTCCCGGTACCCATCCGAGGAGGACCGATGACCGTCGTCGCACCCGCACCCGCATCCGCCGTCGCATCCGCACCGCTGCGCGGTGCGGGCGTCGCCGCCCCCGCGCCGGACGGGCGCGACCGCAGCCTCGACCTGCTGCGCGCGGGCTGCACCGTGCTCGTCGTGCTGCTGCACGCCATGATGGTCGGCGTCACCGTCGTGGACGGCGCGCCGGTGTTCGCCAACGCCCTCGAGACCGCCTGGTTCGCGCCCGTGAGCTGGTTCGTCCAGATGATGCCGCTGTTCTTCCTCGCGGGCGGCGCGACGGGCCTCGGCGCCTGGCGCCGCGCGAGGGCCAGGGGCACGAGCGCGGGCGCGTTCGCCGCGGGGCGGGTGCAGCGGCTGATCGGCCCCGCCCTCACGGTCATGCTCGTCATGGGCGCCGGCCTGCTGGCGCTGACGATCGCCGGCGTGCCGGCCGACATCGTCGCGACCGCGGGCTTCCGCATGTCGCAGCCGCTGTGGTTCCTCGGCGTCTTCGTGCTCGTGCAGGCGCTCGTGCCCGCCATGGCCGCCCTGCACGAGCGGCGCCCGGTCTGGGGCGTCGCCGGCCCGCTCGTCGCGGTGATCGCGATCGACGTCGCGCGCCTGGCCACAGGCATCGAGGGGATCGGGTTCCTGGGGCTCGCGGCGGTGTGGCTGCTCGTGCAGCAGCTCGGCTTCCTGCTGGCCGACGGCCGACTCGAGGCGCTCTCGCGCGATGCGCGGCTGGGGATCGCGACGGGGGTGCTCGCCCTGCTCCTGCTGCTGACCACGGTCGGGCCGTACTCGCCCGACATGTACGTGAACCTGAACCCGCCCACGCTCGCGCTGGTGCTGCTCGGCACGGTGCAGCTCGCGCTGTTCTCGCTCGCCCAGCCCGCGCTGCGCCGCATCGCGCGGGTGCGCCCGATCGCCGCGATCGCCGACGCGATCGGCGAGCGGTCGATGACGATCTACCTGTGGCACATGCCCGTGCTCATCGGCCTCGCCGGCGTCGGCGTCGCGCTGAGCCTGGCGGGCGCCCTGCCGCTGCCCGAGCTCGGCTCGCCCGAATGGTGGGCGACGCGGCCGGCGTGGCTCGTCATCGCCGGCGTGGCTGTCGCGGCCGTCGTGGCGGGGGCCGGCCGGCTCCCGCACGCGAAGACGCGCCCGGTCGCCGGCGGCGCGCGCGGCGCAGTGGCCGCCGTCTTGGGCGTGGCCGCGGTCGCGGCCGTCTTCGTCCTCGGACTGAGCTGGGTCGTCGCCGGCCTCAGCGCCGCCCTGATGGCGCTCGCGCTGCGATTCGCCGCGGCACCGGGGGAGAACCCCCGCCGCGGGCGGGGCGCAGGCCTCATTACGCATCGGCCGGCCACGCCGCACGCTGGGATCATCCCCGCGGCGGACGCGGATCCGACCAGGGGCTGACGCGCGAGCGCCGTGCCCGTCCGTAGCGTCGAACGCAAGTGAAGGAGCCCCGTGGACCTCATCCTGCAAGCCCTGCTCGACACGATCGCCTCGCCATGGATCTATGCCGTGGCATTCGCGATGGCGGCGATCGACGGCTTCTTCCCGCCCATGCCGAGCGAGACGATCGTCGTCGGCGCCGCGGCCGTGGCGGCGGCGACCGGCGAGCCGAACCTCCTGCTGCTCGGGGCGAGCGCCGCTCTCGGCGCGTTCGCGGGTGACAACGCGACGTACTGGCTGGGCCGGGCGATCGGCACCGAGCGGTTCCGCTGGATGCGCGGTCCGCGCGCGCAGCG
Source organism: Microbacterium sp. FG3 (assembly GCF_057809335.1). Taxonomy (NCBI): domain Bacteria; kingdom Bacillati; phylum Actinomycetota; class Actinomycetes; order Micrococcales; family Microbacteriaceae; genus Microbacterium; species Microbacterium sp. FG3. The sequence goes on from NZ_JBMDJT010000011.1 coordinate 18,589, forward strand.
CACGATCGGCTGGGCGCGCCGGGGGCTGAGCCGCCGCGGCGCCGCGCTCATCCTCGTCGCCCGCTACATCCCGGTCGGCCGCGTCGCCGTGAACCTCACCGCGGGCGCCACGCGGTACCCCGTGCCGCGCTTCGTCGGGCTCGCGGGGCTGGCGGCGGCGAGCTGGGCCGCCTACTCCGTGGCGATCGGCGCCGTGGCGGGCAGCTGGTTCGAGGACGACCCGCTGATCGGCGCCGCCATTGGCATCGTGTTCGCGATCGTGATGGGCCTCGTCGTGGACCGCGTCCTCGAGTGGCGCCGCCCGCGGCGCGAGCGGCGCGCGGCGGCGCAGGCCGAGCCGGAGCCCGAGCTCGTCGCGTGCTGACGCGTCAGCCGAGCAGCAGGACTACCCCGAGGATGACGGGGATGCAGCCGATCGTGGTCAGGAGCACGGTGTCGCGGGCGATCGTCTCGCCCACGTCGTACCGCTGGGCGTAGTTGAAGACGTTCTGCGCGCTCGGCAGCGCCGCCATGAGCACCACGGCGAGAAGATCGTGCCCGTCCATGCCGAATGCGAAGCGCGCCAGGACCCATGCCGCGATCGGCATGAGAAGGAGCTTCATGCCGGTCGCGACGAGCACGTCCGCGCGGGTGCCTCGGGTGGTGAGCACCCTGCTGCCGTGCAGCGACATCCCGAAGCTGATGAGCAGCACGGGGATGCCGGCACCGGCGATGAGCCGCGCCGGATCCATCACCATGGGTGGCAGCTCCACGGCCGTGAACGCGACGAGCGTGCCCAGGAGTGCGCCGAGGATCATCGGGTTGCGCGCGGTCCGGCGCAGGATGAGGCGGACCTCCGTCGTGCCCGACGAGATCGCATCGAGGATCGCGAGCACCACCGGCGTGAACAGCAGCAGCTGGACGAGGATGATCGGTGCGGAGTACGCGCCGCTGCCGAGCAGGTACGTCGCGATCGGCAGGCCGATGTTGTTGCCGTTCACGTACCCGGCGCCGAGCGATCCGATCACGGTCGCACCGAGCGATCGGCGCAGCACGAACCGGGCGACGAGCGCGTAGAGCAGGAACATCGACAGCGCGGTCAGCAGCGAGACGGGCAGCAGCGACGAGAACAGGACCGCCACGTCGGACTCCGCCAGCACGACGAAGAGCAGGAAGGGGCTCAGCACGAAGAAGGTGAGCCGGCTGAGCACATACCGGCCATGCGTGCCGAGAATGCCGAGCCGCCCGACGACGTAGCCGATGAGGATCGCGAACCCGACGACGGCGTAGCCGGTGAGAACGGCCGTCATGCTGCTGCCGGCATACTGCGATCCGCTCCCGTGCTCACCCGCTCCACGATACGCGGGGGACCAGCCGCGCCCGTTCCGCACCCGTTCGGAGAACGTAGGCTGGGCGGGTGCCCCACACGCTCGAGCGCATCACCGTCTTCACCGGATCGTCACCCGGCAGGGGAGAGGCGTACCTCGCGGCGGCGCGCGCCGTCGGGACGCGGATCGCGGAGCGCGGCCTCGGCGTCGTGTACGGCGGCGGCAACGTCGGCCTCATGGGCGCGGTGGCCTCCGCGGCCCGCGACGCCGGCGGCGAGGTCATCGGCGTCATGCCGGAGGCGCTGCTGAACAAGGAGGTCGCGCATCGCGACCTCACGGAGTTCGAGGTCGTGCCCGACATGCACGCGCGCAAGATGCGGATGGCCGATCTCGCCGACGGCTTCGTCGCCCTGCCCGGCGGCATCGGCACGCTCGAGGAGTTCTTCGAGGCGTGGACGTGGCTGCAGCTGGGCATCCACGCGAAGCCGATCGCGCTGTACGACGTGGCGGGGTTCTGGCAGCCGGCGCTCGCGCTCGTCGACCGCCTCGTGGAGGAGGGCTTCGTGGCCGACGGCTTCCGCGACCGCCTCATCGTGGCGACGGATCCCGACGAGCTGATCGACCGATTCCTCGACTGGACGCCGCCGCCGCCGAAGTGGCCGGAGGCGTCGAGCCCGACCGCCGCGCTGCGCTGAGCCCGGCCGACGCGGACTCCTGCAGCGCGTGTCTGCGGCCTCCGCTACCGTTGCGACCATGACGGTCCACCCCGCCGATTCCCACGACCTCATCCGCGTGCGCGGCGCGCGCGAGAACAACCTCAAGGGCGTCGATCTCGACCTGCCCAAGCGACGCCTCACGGTGTTCACGGGCGTGTCGGGATCGGGCAAGAGCTCGCTGGCCTTCGAGACGATCGCCGCCGAGTCGCAGCGGATGATCAACGAGACCTACAGCGCGTTCGTGCAGGGCTTCATGCCGCAGCTGGCGCGCCCCGACGTCGATTCGCTCGACGGCCTCACGACCGCGATCGTCGTGGATCAGGAGCGACTGGGCGCCAACATCCGCTCCACGGTCGGCACCGCGAGCGATGCGAATGCGATGCTGCGGGTGCTGTTCAGCCGGCTGGGCGATCCGCAGATCGGCCCGCCCAACGCGTACTCGTTCAACACGCCCTCGGTGAAGGCGTCGGGCGCGATCCTCGTCGAGCGCACGGGCGGCGCGAAGCGCGAGCGGGCCGACTTCACGATGCTCGGCGGCATGTGCGCCGGCTGCGAGGGAACCGGCCGCGTCTCGGACCTCGACGTGACGCGCATCTACGACCCGTCGCTGTCGCTCGACGACGGCGCGATCCTCGTGCCGGGCTACAAGCCGGGCGGCTGGATGGTGCGGCAGTACAGCGAGTCGGGGTTCTTCCCCGGCGACGTGCCGGTGGGGGACTTCACCCCCGAGCAGCTGCACGACTTCCTCCACCGCGAGGAGACCAAGGTCAAGCTCAACGGCATCAACATCACCTATCTGGGGCTCGTGCCGCGCATCCGGCAGTCGATGCTGTCGAAGGATCGCGACGCCATGCAGCCGCACATCACGGGCGTGGCCGGCAGCGGCAAGAGTTCCCTTGTGAACGCGCAGCTCGCGGGGCGCGAGGGCGTCGTGTTCGTCGACCAGAGCGCCATCAAGGGCTCGAGCCGCAGCAACCCCGCCACGTACACCGGCCTGCTCGAGCCGATCCGCAAGGCGTTCGCGAAGGCGAACGGCGTCAAGCCGGCGCTGTTCAGCTCGAACAGCGAGGGCGCGTGCCCCACGTGCAAGGGCAACGGCGCGATCACGACGGAGTTCGGGTTCATGCAGGGCGTCACCACGCCCTGCGAGGACTGCGGCGGCCGCCGGTTCATGGCTTCGGTGCTGGAGTACACCCTGGGCGGCAAGAGCATCGCCGACGTGCTGGACCTGCCGATCGGCGAGGCCCTTGACTTCTTCTCGACCGGAGAGGCGCGGATCCCGGCGGCCGCGAAGATCCTGCAGCGGCTGAGCGACGTCGGTCTGAGTTATGTCAGCCTGGGGCAGTCGCTCTCGACGCTGTCGGGAGGGGAGCGGCAGCGGCTGAAGCTGGCCGTGCAGATGGGCGAGGGCGCGGAGGTGTACGTGCTCGACGAGCCGACGACCGGCCTGCACCTGGCCGACGTGTCCAAGATGCTCGAGATGCTGGACCGGCTCGTCGACGGCGGCACGTCGGTGATCGTGATCGAGCATCACCAGGCCGTCATGGCGCACGCCGACTGGATCATCGACACGGGCCCGGGCGCCGGCCACGACGGCGGCCGCGTCGTCTTCGAGGGCACGCCCGCCCAGCTCGTCGCCGACCGCTCGACGCTCACGGGCCAGCACCTCGCGGAGTATGTGGGCGCCTGATCGTCGCACGCGTGCTACGGTGTCGCACATGGAGACGATCAGCCATCGGGAGATGCGCAACAACAGCGCGGAGATCCTGCGGCGGGTCGAGGCGGGCGAGGAGTTCCAGGTGACCAACAACGGTCATCCCGCCGCCTACATCACGCCCGTGCGGCGATCGACCCTCGACGAGCTGGATGCGTCGGGCGGGGCGCGTCCGCCGACTCTCCCGGCCGCCGAAGTCCTGTCGATCGTGCCCGTGACGGCGGATGTCACCACGAGCGAGATCATCGAGGACGCGCGGGGCCGCTGGTGACGATCTCGTACCTCGACACCTCGGCCGCGATGAAGCTGATCGTGCAGGAGGACGGCACCGAGTTCATGCGCCGGTGGCGGCCGACGGCGCGCGCGGTTCCCTCGTGGCTGCTTCACGCGGAGCTGCACTGCGCGGCCGGGCGCAGGCCCGGCGTCGTCTCGCTGGACGCCGTGAACATCGTGCTCGGCACGACGCACCTGATCGACGTCACGCGGGGCGATCTGCTCGCGGCGGGCACGCACGCGCCGTTGCGCTCGAACGACGCCGTGCACCTGGCGACCGCGTTGCGCGTGGGCGCCGACGAGATGGTCACCTATGACGCCGAGCTCGCGCGCGCCGCGCAGTCGGCGGGCCTGCGCGTGCTCGGCATCGGCTGACAGGCGCCTTGCTCGCCGAAACGCTTCTTACCCGATAATGCACATTATGTCAGAACGCGCGAGCAAGGGCGTGTGGCACCGCCCCCTCCGCTCAGGGGTTCGATCCGCATCGCGAAGAAGCGCGACGCCCGTCCCCTTCTACGGCTCGGATCGATCGCGCGCGTCGCGGCGGGCTCGTTCACGGCGCCGGCGACCCGCCAGGACGAACGCGATGAACATGGCGGCGAGCAGCACGCCGCAGTAGGCGGCTGTGGGTGTCAGGCGTCAGTGCTTCGCGCTCGTGATCGTCATGCCCACCATGGTGGCACGGGCGTCGCGCGACGGCACGTGCCGCTGCCCGCTTCTCCCCCTCCGCGTATCGTCGGAGCCATGAGCTTGCACGTCCGCACGGTGACCGCAGATGACGCCCCCGCGTGGGCGGAGCTGTACCGCGGCTACCGCGACTTCTATGAGCTCCCCGATGATGCCGCATCGATCGCTCGCACCTGGGGTTGGGTCCTCGAGGGACGGCATGGCCTGGTGGGGCTCGTGGCCACGCGCGAGGACGAGATCGTGGGCCTGGCGAATGTGCGCTGGTTCGCGCGGCCGTCGACGGGGGCGATGGGGCTCTACCTCGACGACCTGTTCACGGCACCGAGCGCACGCTCGCACGGGGTGGCCCGCGCGCTGCTCGCCCGCGTCGCCGAACTTGCCGGCGAGGGCGGCGCGAACCTGGTCCGCTGGATCACCGCGGCGGACAATCGCGTCGCGCGGCGCCTCTACGACTCCGTCGCGCGCGAGACGCCGTGGGTCACGTACGACATGGCGCCGCACGCGTAGCTCCGGCGGCGATGCCCACGAGGTTCCCAGGCCGGAGCCGGTCCGCTCCCCCTACGCTCCTCGTATGACGACGCCTCGGACCCCGCGAGCACACGCGATCGCTCTCGTCGGCACGATCCTCGTGGTCCTCTATGCGGCGTTCGCCGCCCTGCAGATCCTCGTGCTGAATCCCCTCGCGGCCGCGCCGGGAAGAAGCCTCGTGGAGATCCAGGCGGACATGGCCGCCGCCGGCGAGCCGACCGGCGCCGTGCCGGCGTTCATCGTGCTCGGGATCGGCGTCGCCCTGGCGCTGGCGTTGCTGGTCGTCGTGATCCGGCGCGGTGAAGCCAGGCCGGGGGCGGCGGTGCTCGGCTACGCGCTGCTGCTCGCGTGCGGCGCGCCGGCCTACTTCTTCGCGTCGTTCGGGGCGGGGATGTCGCTCGCCGACACGTACGGCATCTCGGGCGGCGACCACGCGCCGTGGGCGAAGATCCTCTACCTGGTCAGCGCCGCCGCGCTGGTGGTCGGCGCGGTCGGCGCGGCGAGGGGTACACGGCGGCGCGGTCTCGAGGCCGCCTGACGCGGTCCCGACCAAGCACGCGCTGGCAGGATGTGCGCATGACGTTCATCGTGCGAGAACCCGCTCCGTCCGATGCGACGGCGATCGCGGATGTGCACGTGGGGTCGTGGTGCGAGGCGTACGGGCACCTCCTGCCCGCTGACTTCTTCTCCGAAGAGTATGTCGCGGGCCGGCGCCGCATGTGGGACCAGGTGCTGAACGATCCGCGTGACGACGTCGAGGTGCGGGTTGCGGAGAGCGGGGGCTCGATCGTCGGGTTCGCCTGGGTCGGCCCCACCTTCGAGTTCGAGAGCGCCGCTCCCCCGCGCGACCGGCAGCTGTACGCGATCTACGTGCGTGCCGCCCACCACGGCACGGGCGCCGGCCAGGCGCTGCTCGACGCGGCCCTCGGTGACGCGCCCGCGATGCTCTGGGTCGCGAAGGCGAACCCGCGGGCGATCGCCTTCTACGCCCGCAACGGGTTCGTCTTCGACGGCGTCGAGCAGGCCGACGCACACGCGCCCGGGCTCGCCGCCCTGCGCATGATCCGCTGAACCACGCCTCGACAACGTTGTATCGTGCTTGTGGCACAAGTTGTGCTAGACATTCGGTACAACGAGAAGTGGAGGCGCGAATGAGCACCCGGAGCCCGATCGATCCCCTGACGCTGGCGGTGGCGGCGCTCGCCCAACCGGTGGCCACTCTCGCGATCGCCGCGCTGGCGACCGGCGCGATCGTCCTGCTGGCGCGGATGCGGCGCGAGGGCCGGGCGCGCCGCACCACCCATCTCGCACCGGAGGCGGCCGGCGTCGTCGCGGCCCGCCATCGTCCGGAACGTGTCGCGCTGGCGATCGCGGCGGTTGCGGTCATCGCTGCGCTCGTGACAGAGGACCTCGCGGGCGCTTCGCGCTCCTACGACACCGTCTCGTGGTGGCGGTACGTGGTGCCGATCGGCGTGGCGGCGCTGGGGCTGGCCGTCGTCCTCGGCGTCATCGCCGTGCGCGGGACGCGCGCTCCCGAGGAGCCGATGCTCACCGCCGAGCGCCGCACCTGGATGAGCTTCGGCCCCCGCGCGGGGCTCGCCGTCGCGGGCGTCGCCCTGCTGGCACTGATCGCGACGACCGTCGGCGCGGGCGCGGCATCGTCGCCCGACGGCGACGGGCGCCACGTGTGGCTGGAGATCCCGATCCCGAACGAGCCGTCGATCGATCCGATCCGCGTCTGGTTCTACGGGTGGGCCTATGGCGTGCCCGTGCTCATCGGCGCCGTCGTGCTCGTCGGGCTGCTCCTCGCCTGCCTCCGCAGCAACGCGGCGCGCCCGTACATCCGCCCCGAGACCGTGGCGGCAGAGCGCGAGGGCCGTCGTGTGCTTGCGAGCGGCGCGGTGCGCATCGCGACGGCCGGCATGCTGCTCGCGCTGGCGGGAGCCTGGCGCCTCATCGGCAGCGCCGGGTCGCTCTCGGGGCTGGTTGTCGAGGGTGCGAACGGCGGCGCCCCCTATGACGCGACCTGGCGTCGCGCGGAGCTGGCGGTGGCCGCCGGCTGGGGTGCACCCCTCGTCGAGATCGCCGCGTTCGTCCTGCTGCTGCTCGTCGCCGGCGCTGCGTTCGGCCGCGCGTCCGGCGAGGCGGCGCCCGATGAGGCCGCGGCGGTCGCACCCGCGGGAGCGACGCGGTGACGGCGGGTCCGCTCGTCCCCACCACGGACGAGGCCAACCCTGCCGTCGACATCTATCGGCAGCTGCGTGGCCTGATCGTCTCGGGACAGCTCGGCGCCGATGAGCGACTGCCGACCGTGCGGCAGGCGGCGAGCGACCTGGGGGTCGCCGCGGGCACCGTCGCGAAGGCGTACAAGATGCTCGAACAAGGCGGGCTCGTCGTCAGCCGCACGGCCGCGGGCACCCGCGTCGCCGCCTCCGCTGCGGTGCTTCCCGGCTCGGTCATGCGGCACGTGCGCGCTCTCGTCGCCGAGGCCGAGGCGCACGGCGCGCGTCCCGACGACGTGATCGACGTGCTGCGGGCCGTGTGGCGGGCGGATCGCTGAGCGAGAGCGTCACAGGCGCCCGCGCACCGGGGTGCGCTCGGCGGGGTCGCCGCCGTCGGGCATGGCCATCTCGGCGCGGACGCCGAGCAGTCGGATCTCGCGGTCCTCGAGTCGGTCGCACAGGGCGACCGCCGCCGACACCACGTTCTCCGCACGCGTCGTCGGCGCCGGCAGCTTCCGCCCGATGGTGCGGGTCTCGAAGGGTGCGTACCGCACCTTGAGGTGCACGCGGATCACCGGGCGCCCCTCCTCGGCGCAGTCGGCCGCGGCCTGCTCGGCCAGCCGGCGCACTGCCGCGCGCACCTCCCCCGGCGTGGTGAGGTTGCGCTGGTAGGTCGTCTCGCGGCTGTGGCCCCGCGCGATCCACGGTGAGTCGTCGACGACGCGGGGGCCGTTGCCCCGCCCGAGCTCGTGGTACCAGACACCCATCTTCGGTCCGAACTCCGCCACGAGCTCCTGCGGGTCCGCGTCGGCGAGCTCGCGCACGGTGCCGATCCCGAGCGCCGCGAGGCGCTTCTCGACGCGCGAGCCGACGCCCCACAGCGCGCGGGTGGGCCGCTCCCCCATCACCTCGAACCAGTTCTCGGCGGTGAGGCGGAAGACGCCGCGCGGCTTGCCGAACTCCGTCGCGATCTTCGCGCGCACCTTGTTGTCGCCGATCCCGACTGTGCAGTGCAGGCGCGTGGCCTCCCACACGGCCGCCTGGGCGCTGCGGGCCACGCCCTCGGGATCGGCGGTGCGCACGCCCAGGAAGCACTCGTCCCAGCCGAGCACCTCGAGCACCACGCCCGGCAGCGCGCGCAACGCCGCCATGACCTCGTGCGATGCGGCGTCGTACGCCTCCCGGTCGACGGGAAGGAACACGGCATCCTCGGGCGCCTTGCGTGCCGCGATCTTCAGCGGCATGCCCGATCCGATGCCGTGGACGCGGGCCTCGTACGAGGCGGTGGAGACGACGGCGCGCTCGGTGGGATCGCCCCGGCCGCCGACGATGACCGGGCGCCCGGCGAGCTCCGGGCGGCGGAGCACCTCCACTGCCGCGATGAACTGGTCCATGTCGACGTGCAGGACCCAGGCGTCGTCGCGCATGCCACGAGTGTGGCGCGTCGCCGATCGCGATGCCAGGGGCAGAGAAACGCCCCGCGGGCGCCGCCGGTGGGGCGGGCACCCACGGGGCGCGGGGCGTCAGGACGTCGGGAGGACGAGCTCCTGGCCGACGGTGATGACGTCGGGGTTGTCGATCGTGTCCTGGTTGACGGCGAAGACGCCGAGCCAGCCGCTGTCGAGCTCGTGCTCCTGCGCGATCTCGAACAGCGTGTCGCCCGCCTCGACCGTGTAGGTCTCGTCGGACGGCTCGACGTCGGGCAGCGTGTAGGCCGGCTCGGGCGCGGGCTGCTCGGCGGGCTGCTCGGCGGGCGTCGCGGCCGGAGCCTCGGCGGGCGCCGGAGCGGGCGCGGCCTGGCTCGGCTCCGCAGAGCCCGAGGCGCCGATCTGCGCCGAGCACGACGGCCACGCACCCCAGCCCTGGGTCGCGAGCACGTTCTCCGCGACGCGGATCTGCTCCTCGCGGGAGGCGTCGGCGGGGTTGCCGCTGCCGCCGTTGGCCTGCCAGGTCGACATCGAGAACTGCAGGCCGCCGTAGTAGCCGTTGCCGGTGTTGATCGACCAGTTGCCGCCGGACTCGCACTGGGCGAGGGCGTCCCACGTGGCGCCGTCGGCCGCGTTGGCGGCCGTCGGCATCAGCACGGCGCCGGCGAACGCGGCGCCCGCGACGGCGAGGCCGCCGGTGGCGACACGCGCGGCGCGCGACAGGGACGGGCGGTTGGTGTTCTTCTTCGGGTTCACGCACACCTCCGTGGCCCCGTCTTCCCGCGTCGGACGCGGGCTCCGCCCGGCCGGAGCTGACTCGAGGTCCTGGATGCGAGGGCTCTCGGGCGGATACGACGGCGGCCCTCGCGATGGGTCCGGCCACGATACGCACGGTTACGAAGAGGTAACGAACCGATCCAGCGTCTTGTCAGGGACCTGCCCCGCGATGCTCAGGTGCATCGGCGGCCTGAGAGGATGGCGCGGTGGCACCCCGCACGCACGTCTTCGACCTCGACGCGATCGGCGCGGGCCTTCCCGTGGCCGCCGCCCGCGCGGAGATCGAGGCCGCGCTCGCCGCCGGGGCCGCGGTGATCACGGCACCGCCGGGCACGGGCAAGACGACCTTCGTGCCGCCGCTCGTCGCCGATCGCGTCGCCGGCCGGGTGCTCGTGACGCAGCCGCGTCGCGTGGCCGTCCGCGCCGCGGCACGGCGGATCGCCGAACTGGACGGCACCGCGCTGGGCGGCTCGGTGGGCTTCACCGTTCGCGGCGACCGCGCGGTCTCCGACGCGACGCGCATCGAGGTGGTCACCCCCGGCGTGCTGCTGCGGCGGCTGCTCGACGACCCGGCGCTGGACGGCGTGGGCTCCGTGATCCTCGACGAGGTGCACGAGCGCTCCCTCGACGGCGACCTGCTGCTCGGCATCCTCGCGGAGGTGCGCGCCCTGCGCGACGACCTGCTGCTCGTCGCCATGTCGGCCACCGTCGACGCCGACGCGATCGGGCGACTGCTGGGCTCCGGCTCCCCCGCTCCCGTGGCGGACGTGCCGTCCGCGCTGCACCCGCTCACGGTGGAGTATGCGCCGGGCGACGCCCCGCGCCTCGGGCCGCGGGGCGTCACGCGCGAGTTCCTCGAGCACGTCGCCGCGACGGCGGTGCGCGCGCAGGCAGAGGCCGGCCACGACGCGCTCGTCTTCGTGCCCGGCGCGCGCGAGGTGGACGACGTCGTGTCGCGCATCCGGGCGCGCGCCCCCGGTGTCGAGGTGCTTCCGCTCCACGGGCGCCTCTCCCCCTCCGCGCAGGATCGGGCGGTCGGCGGGCGGCGGTCCCCGGCGGATCCGCCCCGGATCGTCGTCAGCACGTCGCTCGCCGAGAGCTCCCTCACCGTTCCCGGCGTGCGCCTCGTCGTCGACGCCGGGCTGTCGCGGGAGGTCCGACGGGACCGGGCGCGCGACATGACCGGTCTCGTCACCGTGAGCGCCTCGCGGGCGAGCGCCGATCAGCGCGCCGGCCGCGCCGCGCGCGAGGGACCGGGGCGCGTCGTGCGCGCCTACGCCGAGGCGGAGTACGCCGCCTTCCGTGCCGCGCACGATCCCGAGATCACCTCCGCCGACCTGACGGACGCGGCGCTGCTTCTCGCCGCGTGGGGCACGCCCGAAGGCCGGGGTCTGCCGCTGCTCACGGCGCCGCCGGCGGCGGCCATGACCCGCGCCCGCGAGGCACTGGCCGCGATGGATCTCGTGGACGACGACGGGCGCATTACCGCGGAGGGCGCGCGCGTCGCGCGGCTGCCGCTCGGCGCCCGGGAGGCCCGCGCCCTCCTGGGCGCCGCGCACGAGGGGATCGCGGCCCGCACGGCCGCCGAGGTCGTGGCGGCGCTGTCGGGCGACCACCGCGACCCCGGGGCCGACCTCGGCGGCCTGCTGCGTGCGCTGCGGCGCGGTTCGGCCCCCGGCGCCGAGCGCTGGCGGGCCGAGGCGCGTCGCCTCGAGCGACTCGCCGGGGCCGCGGCGGGGCCGGATGCGCCCGCTGACCCCGCCGGCGTGATCGCGGCCCTCGCGCGCCCCGAGTGGATCGCGCGCCGCGTGGGCGAGGGCTCGCGTGCGTACCTGCTGGCGAGCGGCACGCGCGCCGCACTGCCCGAGGGCAGCCCGCTGCTGGGCAGCGACTGGATCGCCGTGCACGACGTGCAGCGGGCCGAGGGACGCGCGGCCGACGGCACGGGCGCGGTGATCCGGCTCGCGGCCGCGATCGACGAGGCAGCGGCGTTGCGAATCGCTAACCGGCTCGTGCGCACCGAGCGCCGCTCGGAGGTCGAGGGCGGCAGGCTCCGCGTGCGCGAGGAGCGCCGCGCGGGCGCGATCCTGCTCTCCTCCACGCCGGTCGTGCCCGGCCCCGGCGACGCCGCGCGGGCGTTCACGGCGGACATCCGGCGGCGCGGCCTCGCGGCGCTGAGCTGGACGGCCGACGCCTCGGCGCTGCGCGCCCGACTCGCCCTGCTCCACCGCGAACTGGGCGGTCCGTGGCCGGACGTGTCGGACGACGCGCTGCTCGACCGCCTGGGCGACTGGCTCGGCGGCGCGCTCGACGCGCTGGCCCCGGACGCACCCCTGTCGCGCGTGGACACGGCTTCGGCGCTGCGAAACCTCCGCCCCTGGCCCGAGGCCGCCCGCCTCGATGCCCTGGCGCCCGAGCGGCTCGAGGTGCCGTCGGGGTCGCGCGTGCGCATCGAGTATCCAGATCCGTCCGACCCGCAGGGCGCGCCCGTGGTGGCGGTCAAGCTGCAGGAGGTCTTCGGCCTCGCCTCGACGCCGCGACTCGTCGACGGCCGCGTGCCCGTGCTGTTCCATCTGCTCTCCCCCGCCCGGCGCCCGTTGGCCGTCACGGGAGATCTGCGCTCCTTCTGGGCGGGCCCGTACCGCGAGGTGCGCAAGGAGATGCGCGGCCGCTACCCGAAGCATCCGTGGCCCGAGGATCCGTGGACGGCGCCGGCGACCGCCCGCACGACGCGCGCCCTGCGGAACGACTGAGGCGCCAGGGCATATGCCCGAATCGGAATACTGAGCGCTCGGGATGCTTAAGAGCAGGACCCTCAGCGCCGCAACGGGGTCCAGCCGAACGGCACCGGCCCGTCCCAGAGGGCGCGCTCCTCGTCGGCCCGCGCCGACCAGCCCTGCGCCTCGCCCTCGGCGTCGAAGCCGCCGCGGGCCACGCGGAAGCCGATGTCGTCCTGCTGCAGGCGCGGCGCGCCCCCGCGCCGGGTCGAGGCGCGCACGCTCCACTCCGAGTCGGCGAACCCGCCGCCGCGGAACACGCGGTACTCGCCGTACCGCGCCGGGTCGAGCAGGTCCCAGCACCACTCCCACACGTTGCCGAGGGTGTCGAACAGCCCGTGCAGGTTCGGCAGCTTTCCGCCGACCTCCTGCGGATGCGTCACGCCGTCGCGCTCCGTCCAGGCGATATCGGCGAGCGGGCCGTAGTGCGGGCCCACCGACCCGGCGCGGCACGCGTGCTCCCACTCCGCCTCCGTCGGCAGCCGATATCCGTCGGAGTCGACGTGCCAGGTGACGTCCTCGCCCTCGAACGTGTAGGCGGGGTCGAGCCCCTCCCATTCGCTCGCGGCGTTGCAGAACGCGATGGCCCGCTGCCAGGAGACCTCCACGGCGGGGCGGCGCGGATGCTCGGCCGTGACGCCGAGCATCTCGGCGAGCTGGCCCTCCGTGACGGCGAACACGCCGATCTCGAAGGCCTCGAGCGTCACCGCGCGGCACGCCTTGCGCCGCGCATCGTGCAGCGTGACCGTGCCGGCCGGGATCGAGGCGAGTTCCAGGTCCACCCGAGAACCCTACTCGCGGGCCCAGCCGGCCGGGTCAGGAGACGGCCTTGCGGATGAGCGCGGCCAGCAGATCCTCGTCGGCGGGTGTGAGCTCGGTGACGGCGAAGCTCACCGGCCACATCGTGCCCTCGTCGAGCGCCGCGGCCTCGTCGAAGCCGATCGTCGCGTAGCGCGCCTTGAACTTCGCCGCGGACTGGAAGAAGACGACCACCTTGCCCTTGCCGTTCTTCCATGCCGGCATGCCGTACCACGTGCTCGCCGCGAGATCGGGCGCGTGCTCGGCGACGAGGTCGCGCACGCGCTCGGCGATCACGCGATCCGCGTCGGGCATCTCCGCGATCGCGTCGGCCAGCGCCTCCGCGTCGTTCTGCTTCGGGCGGCGCCGCTCCTTCGCGGTCTCCTTGATCGCCTCCCGCTCCTCTGCGGTCAGGCCCTCGTTCTTCGCCATGGTGACTCCTTCCGTGTGGCTCGTCCCACACGCTACGCGCGGCGCCGCGCGGCCGCTTCTCGATTCCTGATGCGTCCGGGCGTTCCCGCGCCGCGGCGTCACGAGGAGGGCATCCGATCGGTGCGCACGATGATGCAGTCGTCGAAGTCCCAGTAGTCGTCGACGGTGTCCGGATCGCCGTCGTCGCCCTCGAGACCCGCCTCGTGGAACGCGTCGTAGATGCTCTGCTCATAGGGCGTCAGCTCGTCGTCGTTGTCGCGCAGGCGCTCGCCGCTGTCGGATGTGAAGCAGAAGTGGACCGAGCCGTCCTTGCCCATCTCGTCGTAGCGGGCGCGAGTGGTGGTCAGCAGATCGCGGACGACGCCGCCCGCGACAACCTGCGGGGTCTCGAGGTTCACGTGGATCTGCTGGCAGAGCTGCTCGCAGCTGGAGCCGGAGCCGTAGACGTCGGTCACCCGGTAGTCGCGAGGCAGCTCCGCCGAGATGGCGGCCTCGAGGTCGTCGAGGTCCTGCGCGGAGAGGCGGTTGTCCAGGACGAACAGGCCGCGGAAGCCGAGCACGGCGAGCACGACCACCAGCGCGGTGACGAGCAGCATGGCGCTGCAGCCGATGCCCAGGCCGAGTGCCCACCCGTTGACCTTGCGGCGCGGCCGTGGCGGCGGCGGCGCGGGCGGTCGTACGGGAAATCCGTACTGCGTCACGCCTGGCTCATCTCGGTCCGTCCTCCCCTGCGGATCATCATGCCGGGTTTCGCGGGAGGGTGAGAACCTCGCATCAGTCCTCCGTGATCGCCACCGTGTGCTCGGTGTGCGCCGTGCGGGCCCCCGTCGCACTGCGGAGCGTCCAGCCGTCGGGATCCACGACGAGTTCATCGGTGTCGGCCATCACCCATGGCTCCAGCGCGAGCATGAGACCGGGGCGCAGTCGGTACCCGCGGCCGGGCCTGCCGAGGTTCGCCACGTGCGGATCCTGATGCATCGTCGTCCCGATCCCGTGCCCGCCGAACTCGAGGTTCACCGGGTAGCCCGCCTCCGTGAGGACGCCGCCGATGACGTGCGAGAGGTCGCCCACGCGCGCTCCCGGCCTCGCGACGGCGATCGCGGCGTCGAGGGCGCGCTCGGTGGTCTCGATGAGGTGCGCGCTCTCGGGATCGCGCGCCTCGCCCACGATGAAGCTGACGGCGGCGTCGGCCGCCACGCCGCGCAGCGAGACCGCGAGGTCGAGGGAGAGGAGGTCGCCGTCGGCGAGGCGGTAGTCGTGCGGGCGGCCATGCAGGACGGCGTCGTTCACCCCGGTGCAGATGTGATGGCCGAACGGTCCGCGCCCGAACCGCGGGGCGTAGTCGACATAGCAGGAGTCCGCTCCGGCCTCTCGGACGAGCTCCGCCGCCCAGCGGTCGATGTCCAGCAGGTTCACCCCCGGCGTCGCGCGGCGCTTCAGCGTCTGGAGGATGTCGCCGACGAGCGCGCCGGTGTCGCGGGCGCGTCGCAGCTGGTCGGGGGTGAGGATCTCGATCATCCAATAACTATACCGGTCAAAGAATCCCGATACCCTGGAGTCATGATGGTTCGCCTGCCCCTCACCCATGAGGACCTCGCGCGCGGAGAGCGCCTCGGCGCGGTGCTGCGGCGCGCCCGGGGCTCCCGCACGATCCTGGAGCTCGCGAGGGAGGCCGACGTCTCCCCCGAGACGCTGCGCAAGATCGAATCGGGCCGCGTGGCCACGCCGGCCTTCCCGACGATCGCCGCGATCGCCGACGCGCTCGACATCTCGCTCGACGAGATCTGGGCCGAGATGCGCGCGTCGGAGCCGGAGTCGCTCGCCTCCTGACCCGGACTGGTCCTCCGCCGAGGAGTCAAGAGGTCGCGCGCTCGGCGCGCAGCGGAGAGGATGGCCACCATGCCGATCGCACCCGTGCCCGCCCTGCGCGCGGCCGGGTGGTGGGTCCGCGACTACGCATACGCCGCCGTCTGGCAGGCCCGCGCGTTCGCGAACCGCACCGATCCGCGGCGGTTCCGCGCGGGAGGGCTCGCGCCGGTGCTCGTGATCCCCGGGGTGTACGAGACGTGGACGTTCCTGCAGCCGCTCATCGTCGCGCTGCATGAGCGGGGGCATCCGGTCCATGTCGTCGATCCGCTGCGGCACAATCGGCGGCCGGTCGCGACGGGCGCGCAGCTCGTGGCGGAGTACCTGGAGGCGCACGACCTGCACGACGTCGTGCTCGTCGCGCACAGCAAGGGCGGTCTGATCGGCAAGCACGTCATGGCGCTGACGCCGGCGGCCGCGCGCGTGCGCGGCATGATCGCGGTGGCCACGCCGTTCGGCGGATCGCGGTACGCCCGCCTGATGGTCTCGCCCACCCTGCGCAGCTTCTCGCCCCGCAATGCGACGATCCTCGCCCTCGCGCGCGAGACGACGGTCAACGCGAGGATCGTCTCGCTGTACGGCCGCTTCGACCCGCACATCCCGGGCGGCAGCGAGCTTCCGGGGGCGCACAACGTGATGCTCGAGACGGGCGGGCACTTCCGGATCCTGGCGCACCCGCGCGTGATCGCCGAGGTCGCCGCGATGGCCGAGCCCGCCGCCGGCTGAGGCGGGCCGCCGAACCAGGGGCGGTCACCCGGCGACCCAGTCGGCGGCAGAGTGCCTGCCTGGTGCGGCGCTGCTCTCGGGCACGGCCGTCTCGGTGAACCGCACGCCCGATGTCGGTCGGCCGGTGTAGTGGTGGCCGAGGGGGCTGGTCCATTCGAGTTCTCCCCCGACGAGATGTCGTACCTGCCAGGGTGAATGGTGTTTGAGCATGTGATGTCGCTTGCACAGGCTCTGGAGGTTGGTCACGTCGGTGGGGCCGCCCCGCGAGTGCGGGTGGATGTGGTCGGCGTCGCACCGTCGGGCGGCTTGCCGGCAACCGGGGAAGCGGCAGTGCTCGTCGCGGGCCCGGAGGAACCGCCGCTGCGCCGCAGTGGGCGTGTAGTGATCGACGGTCAGCAGCGCCCCGGTGTTCGGGTCGAGGAACAGCCGCTCCCACGCGGTGACCTCGGCCGCGAGCCGGCGGGCCGTGGCCGGATCGATCGGCTCCCCGCCCGCCGTGGGGACGCCGCTCGGGCGCCGGGCGCCGCGGTGCAACCCGGAACTCCCGCGCCGCTCGTGCCGGTGCTCGCGCATGGAGTTGCCGGCCGTCGTGCCGGGGACCGCGTCGGCGTGGATGCGGCCGTCGGTGAGGACGTGGGCGGGGATGGTGACGTGGATCGTGCCGCGTACCTGCGCGAGCACGTCCTGCCCGGTGCCGTCTTCGACGATGTGCCCGCTGGGTGCGCCGGCGAGCAGCAGGTCACACGCCAGGTCGGCGCGCAGCTCATCGATGCGGCGCTTGTCGGGCCCAGCCGCCGCACCGGCACCTTCCGCCGTCCCCGCGTCGGTACCGGCAGTCCGTCCGAACGCATCCCGCTCGGCGATCACCGTCCGCGCCATCGTGGTCAGCCGGTCGTGGATGCCCTGCACCAGCGGCACCGGTGCGGTCAGCCGCAGCTCGGCCATCCCGTCCTCCAGCGCCGTCACCCGCACACCCCGCCGGGCCCGGGCCGCCTCGTGGCGCTGCGCGAGGGACTCCTCCAGGAACGCGTCGGCGATCGCCCGGCACATCGGCTTGAGCCCCGCCACCGTCGCCTCCTCCGCGACACCGAGCGCCCGCGCCTCGTACTCCCGCCGATCCGCCGCGTCCCCGATCCGCGTGCCCTCGGCCACGAGCACCGCGGCGTGACGGCCGGGCAGCCGGCCCTCCTCCACCTGCGCCAGCGTCGCCGGGAAGTCCCGCACCAGCAGCGCGGCGTCGACCATGCGGTTCTCCACGGTCCGCGGCCCCTCCCGCAGGGCCGCGGCGACCTCCGCGGCCATCGACCGCACCGGCATGTCCCACTCCGGCGGGGCACCCGCACGCTCCACCTGCCCGACCGCGATATCCAACGCCCGGCCCAGCAGGCGCGCCTCCTCGGCCTCCAACCGCGCCCGCTCCGCCCGCACCACCTGCAGGCGCGACACGATCCGGCCCGTCTCGGCGCGCTCCGACGCCGTGGGCTCCCAGAAGACCGTGTCTCTTTCCATACCCCGATTCTCCCAGCCACCCCCGACAACCATCGAAGAAATGTACGGGGTGGGGATAAGTCGCCAGCCCGCTCCACAGGTCAGCCACGCGGGACCCGCACCCGCCCTAGGGTGGCCATATGAGCGACTCCCCCTCGGTGCGACAGCTGCGACTCGTCGTCGCGGTGGACGACTTCGACGCGACCCTCCGCCTCTACCGCGACGTGCTCGGGCTGCGCGAGCAGGCGGCGTTCCACGGGGACGGCGGCGCGCGCGTCGCCATCCTCGACGCCGGTGCCGCCACCCTCGAGATCGCCAACCGGGCACAGGTGGAGATGATCGACGGCATCGAGACCGACGGTGGCACGAGCGACCGGATGCGGGTCGGGTTCGAGGTGGATGACGCCGCGGCGACGACCGACCGGTTTGTCGACGCAGGTGCGCAGCTGGAGGCCGCGCCCCGCGAGACGCCCTGGCGCTCCCTCAACTCCCGGCTGCGCACCCCCGGCGACCTTCAGGTCACGCTGTTCCAGGAGCTCGAGACCCTCGAGCAGCGCAGCGCGCGCCCGGGATTCCGAAGCGAAGCCCCGGCAGCGGGCGACGACGGGATCGCGGAGGTCATCGAGAACGAGCGGCAGCTGCAGGACCCCGCCGTGCGGCGGGACGGCGCGCGCCTCGAGTCGCTTCTCGCGGCCGACTTCACCGAGATCGGCGCATCGGGCCGCATCTGGGACCGCGCGCAGATCGTCGACCTGCTGCGCAACGAGACCGTGCGCGACGAGGCCGGCACCGACGAGGCCGGCACCGACGCGATCGAGATGCGCGAGGTCCAGGCCCGGTCGCTCGGCACGGGCCTGGTGCTCGTGACGTGGCTCTCGCAGCGCGCGGGTCGGCACGCCCGCCGCTCGTCGCTGTGGCGGCGCGACGCGGACGGCTGGCGGCTCGTGCACCACCAGGCCACACCGCTGCCCGACGCCGCCGGCTGACCGCCGACACCGGCTGCGCGCCCGACGCGGCGCGATGAGCCACCCCCGCGCGCTCTGCGACACTGTGGTGATGGCCATCACCGCTGACGCCGGCCAGGGCATCGCTCGCCCGGCCGACCCGCGCGCCGCCCGGCGCATCCCCGAACCGCTCGACGAGTTCCAGAGCGCGGAGCAGCAGCCCGAGTACCGCGTCGACGTGGAGCGCATCCGCTTCTCGCCGTACTACTCGCGCCTGTCGGCCGTGACGCAGGTGATCTCGCAGACGGGCGCCGGCCTGGCCGTGCACAACCGGCTCACGCACTCCATCAAGGTGGCGGCGGTGGCGCGCGCGATCGCGACGCACCTGTCGAGCCTGCCGGGCGACGACGGACGGATCGTCGCCGAGCTGGGCGGCTGCCATCCCGTCGTCGTGCAGGCGGCGGCCGCGGCGCACGACCTCGGGCACCCGCCGTTCGGCCACCTCGGCGAGCAGACCCTGGACCGGCTCGCGCGCGAGCGCTTCGGGCTCTGGGAGGGCTTCGAGGGCAATGCGCAGACGTTCCGCATCATCACGCGCCTCGACGAGTTCGACGAGCCCGGCGTGGGCCTGAACCTCACGGCCGCCGTGCGGGCCGCCGTGTTGAAGTACCCGTGGCGGCGGGGCGAGGGCGGCGTCCGCCGCGGCGGGTCGGGCAAGTTCTCGTACTACGCGCTCGACATCGACGAGCAGCGCGAGGCGCTGGCCGCCTATCCCCGGATCGAACAGGGCCAGCAGACCGTCGAGTGCTCGGTCATGGACATCGCCGACGACATCGCCTACTCGCTGCACGACCTCGACGACTTCTACCGCGCCGGCCTGCTCGACCAGGCGATCATCGCGGCAGAGTTCCGCACCTGGCGCGCCGAGCTCGCGCACCTGCGCGGCGCCGACCTCGCCGAGCTGCGCGCGGACGAGCGCGTGCCCGGCCGCTCGCTCGAGCTGCTGTGGCGGCGACTGGAGCAGAAGGACCCGTGGATCGCGGACCCCGACGCGTTCGAGGCGGCGGTCGCGAAGGTGTCGGAGGAGGTCGTCGACGGCCTGCTGCTGCGGCCGTTCGACGGCTCGCTCGCCGCCGAGCGCGGGCTCGCGCGCTTCACGAGCGGATGGATCGCGCACCTGCAGGCCCGCGTGCGCGTGCACCGCTCCCCCGACACCCGATCCGGTCACGTCAGCCTCGACCGCACGGCATGGCACGAGGTCGCCGTGCTGAAGTTCCTGCACCAGCGCTTCATCCTGCACCGCCCGGACTTGGCCGTGTACCAGCGCGGGCGCGCCTCGGTCCTCGAGCGCCTCGTCGACGGCTTCGCCGCGTGGCTGGACGACGCGCACGACGCCCGCCGGGCGCCGCGCCGCCTCGTCGACGTCGTCGAGCTCGCCACCGACGACTACATGCGGCTCCGCCGCGAGGAGCCCGACCTGCTCGACACCACCGACGTGACGCAGCTGCGCCGCCTCGCGGTGGGCCGCGGCATCATCGACTACGTCGCGTCACTCACCGACGCGCAGGCGAGCTCGCTCGACGCGCTGCTCGCGGGTCAGACCGAGCGCCTGTGGGAGGCCGGCCAGGGCCTCTGAGCCGGGCAGCCACGAAGCCGCCCGGCCCGGGCGGGTCAGCGCCAGCCGAGGGCGGGCGCGACGTGGGTGAGGATCGACCCGATCACGTGGGTGTTGTACTCCACGCCGAGCTGGTTCGGCACCGTGAGCAGCAGCGAGTCGGCCTCGGCGATCGCCTCGTCCCGGCGCAGCTCGTCGATCAGCTCGTCCGGCTCGGCCGCGTACGAGCGACCGAACACGGCGCGCGTGGACTCGTCGATGTAGCCGAAGCTGTCGCTGCGCTCGCCCGATCCGAGGAAGTAGCGGCGGTCCATGTCGTTCGTGATCGCGAAGATCGAGCGCGACACCGACACGCGCGGCTCGAAGCCCCAGTCGTGCTTGGCCCACTCCTCGCGGAACTTGCGGATCTGCGTCGCCTGCTGCACGTGCAGCGGCTCGCCCGACTCGTCCCACTTCAGGGTGGAGGTCATCATGTGCATGCCGTGCTCCGCGGCCCACACGGCCGTGGCGTCCGATCCGGCGCCCCACCAGATGCGCTGGCGCAGGCCCTCCGAGTGCGGCTCGAGGCGCAGCAGCCCCGGCGGGTTCGGGAACATCGGCCGCGGGTTCGGCTGCGCGAAGCCCTGGCCCTCGAGCAGTTGCAAGAGGAGCAGCGTCTTCTGGCGGGCGGCCTCGGCGCCGTCGGCGTCGTCGTCCGACGCGGGCTGGTAGCCGAAGTACTTCCAGCCGTCGATCACCTGCTCGGGTGAGCCGCGCGAGATGCCCAGCTGCAGCCGTCCGTCCGAGATGAGGTCGGCGGCGCCGGCGTCCTCGACCATGTACATCGGGTTCTCGTAGCGCATGTCGATCACGCCCGTGCCGATCTCGATGCGCTTCGTGCGCGCGCCGACCGCCGCCAGCAGCGGGAACGGCGAGGCCAGCTGCCGGGCGAAGTGGTGCACGCGGAAGTACGCGCCGTCCGCGCCCACGTCCTCGGCCGCCTGCGCGAGGTCGATCGACTGGTGCAGCACGTCGGAGGCGCTGCGCGTGCCCGACTCGGGATGCGGCGTCCAGTGCCCGAACGAGAGGAAGCCGATGCTCTTGCGACCCGGTACGGTGCTCATGGATTCATTCAACGTCATGGATCCCCCGGCATTCCCGATCCGTCATTCCGTGCCCCGCAGCGCCTCGCCGAGGGCGGCGCGCGACGTGACATCGAGCTTCTGGAACGCGCGGTGCAGGTGGTTCTCGACGGTGCGCACGCTGAGCATGAGCGTCGAGGCGACCTCCTGGTTCGACATGCCCTGCGCCGCGAGCTCGGCGACCTCCCGCTCGCGCGCCGTGAGCGCCGAGCGCGGCGGCACGGGATCGACCACGCGCGGGAAGTCGCCGCCGAGCTTGGTGGCGAGGCGCCGCGCCTGGCGCAGGATGTCGGCGGCACGATCCGGCTCCGTCGCCGCGAGCATGCGCGCGGACGCCGCGAGCAGGGTGAGCCCGTAGCCGCGCATGCCCGCCTTGATCAGCTCCTCGCCCGTGCGGGCGACGGCCGCGCCGTCGGCGGAGGCGAGGGCCTCGCTGCAGCGCCCGATCAGCGTGAGGAGCCGGCTGTCGGCCGCGTCGGCGAGCTGCGCCACCTCCGCCGCGCGCGCGGCGTCCGGATGGATCTCGACCGCGCGCATGCCGGCGACGACGGCGGCGGCGAGGTAGCGGCGCTCCCGCAGCTGCTCGAACTGCTCCCACAGCTCGTCGGCGACGGACGACGCGGACTCGCCCTCGACGAGACGCGCGTGGGCCGTCGCCTGCGCGGCGACCATGAGGGGGAACGGGCCGGTCGGCAGCCCCGACGCCCGCGCCTGGTCGGCCAGGGATCGCGCCGCGCCCGTCCGCCCGACGCGCGCCGCCGCCCGCGCGGCGAGGACGAGCGTGCCGATCTCGTACTGCGTGTGGATGAGCGGCGTGGCGCCGACCGACAGAAGCGGCCCCAGGTGCTCGCGCATCGCGCGCTCGTCGCCGCGGAAGAGGTGGACGAGGGCCAGCACGTAGCCGTGCGGCACGAGCAGCTGCGGATCGAGGGTCGACAGCCCCTCCTGGTACGCGCGCGTGGCGTGCGCCTCGGCCGCGTCGAGGTCGCCGGCGAGCAGGAGGGCCAGGCCGCGACCGATGCGCGCGAGCGGCGCGAGCGCGGTATCGCCCACGGCGTCGAGGTGCGCGAGCGCCTCGCGCCCGCGGCCCAGGGCGAGCAACTCCTCGCCGCGCGTCAGCCGCAGTGCCTCGGCGCCGAAGGGATCGCGCACGTCCTCCGGCGCGGGCTCGTCCGGCACACGATCCAGGAACAGGCGGACGTGCCGCGCCGCCGCCGTGAGCACGCCCTGCCACGACTCGGAGTCCTCGCCCTCGAGCCGCGCGAGGGCCCCGGCGAGATCGTGCGCCCCGAAGGCGGCGACGAGGCCCCGCCACGCGGCCACCAGCGCCCGGTCGTGCGGCTCGCCGGGGGCGTCGTCGGAGAGGATCGCGTCGAGCTCGCGCAGATCGGTGCCGCGGTACGAGAGCGCCCGCGCGTACGCGAGGGCCGAGCGGGCGTCGCGGTGCTGCTCCCACTCCGCGCGCCGGGCGAGCACCTGGGAGGAGTGACGCTCAGCCATCACGCGGTTGAGCACGGCATCGGCGAGCCGACGGCTCTCGGTGTCGGAGACGGGACCCAGCTCGGTGGCGCCCGCGAGGGGGCGCCCCGTCGCGACCCGCCAGGGCGAGGCGTCCTGCTCGCGCCCGAGCGCCTCGGCGATCTCGCCCACGAGGCGCAGCCGGCGGGCACCGATCCGCTCGCGGCTGACGTGATCGGCCACGAGCGGCGGGTACACGCCGACCGAGACCGTGCCGGAGACGGAGGTGAAGGCGAGCAGCCCGCGCTCGTCCAGCTCCTCGAGCGGCGTCCAGTCCGAGAGCCGATGCGCCACCGAGATGTCCACGGCGCCCACGAGCGAGAGCTTCATGAGCGCGTCCAGCGCCTCCAGCGACAGCCCCTGCAGGAACGGCTCGACCGTGCGGGCGAGCTGCGGGGTCCACAGATCGGGGCCGGCCGTCCACATGCCGCCCACCTGGCGCAGCAGACCGTGGCGGCGCGCGTTGTCGGCGATCGCCTGCACGAGGGCGGGCAGCCCGCCGGCGCGGCCGTGGATGAGCGCGACCGTCGCGCGGTCCACGGGCCCTCGGCAGATCGTCTCGATCAGCTGTGCGGACTCGTCGTACACGAGCGGGGCCAGGCTCAGCCGCACGCCGGGCCGGACGAGCGCGGGCAGCGAGAGATCGGGCGCGCGGCGGGTCGTCGACGCCGAGGACAGCAGCGGCGTGTGCACCTGGCCGATCGCGCTCGAGATCGCGCCGATCGAGGCGGGATCGAGGTCGTCCGAGTCGTCGACGACGACGACCGTGCGGCGCGGCTCGATCGAGCGCAGCAGCGCATCGGTCGCGGCGGCGACGGCGCTGCGGGTGTGCGTGGGGTTGGCCGGCACGAGGCCGGCGATCGCGAGCGCCTCGAGCGGGCGATCGCGCAGCGCGGGATTGCCGCGCAGCTCGAGGGTCTTCCAGCCGGCCGCGTTCAGCTGCGCCGCGACGCGGCCGAGCAGCGTCGAGCGCCCGGACCCCGGCAGCCCCCGCAGGCTCACGCTCGTGCCGTCGCGCAGGTAGCCGAGGGTGGATTCGACGATGTCGTCGTGCACGGTCGTGGTGAGGCTCACGCGACCGACCCTACGTCAGGGCTACTCAGTCGTACAGAGGCTCGCCACTTAGGACTCGGCGTGGTCGTCAGCCGCGGCGGCGCCCGTGGGCGCGATGTCGACCCACTCCGGGTACTTCGCGGTGCGCCCGTCTCCCGAGGAGGTGCGCGTGATCCGGCGCCGCAGCCAGGGCAGCACGTGCGCGCGGTAGTACTCCCCCGCGCCCAGGTGTCGGTCGGCCGGTGCCGGCAGGTCCCACCACGTGGGGTCGGCCGGGACGCCGAGTGCGTGGAGCACGCGGGCCGCGACGCGGTGATGCCCGCGGGCGTTCATGTGCAGGCGATCGGGCGACCAGAACGGCGGGGTCGCGAGCTCGCGGTCGGGCCAGTTCAGCGCGCGGACGACGTCGTCGCGCCCCTCGAAGCGCGCGATCACGGCCGCGGACAGCTCGTCGCCGCGCCGCTGGATGAGTCGGCCGAGCGGCAGCCCCGACGAGGGATTCGCGCCCGAGAGCAGAATGAAGCGCACCCCCTCCTCGTCGCAGCGGCGCAGCACGTGGGTGAAGGCGTCGGCGATGCGCGCGATCGTCGTGCGCGGTCGGAGCATGTCGTTGCCGCCGCCGTTGAACGACAGGTGCGTGGGGCGCAGCGCGAGCGCGGGCTCGAGCTGCTCCTCGACGACGGGCCACGCCAGCCGGCCGCGGATGGCGAGGTTCGCGTACTGCACCGTCTGGCCCGTGCCGTTCGCCCATCCCTGGGCGACGAGATCGGCCCAGCCCCGCGGGCGGCCGTCCTCCAGCTCGTCCCCCACACCCTCCGTGAACGAATCGCCGATCGCGACATACCGCACCGCCATGCACCCAGCCTATGTGCCGGTGCCGACCGGCTCCGCCTCGAGCGCCACGCCGGTGCGTTCGACGAGGGGGATCACGGCGAGGGCGGCGAGCACGAAGAAGGCCGCGAACACGCCGAACAGCAGGCCGACGCTCCCCCAGCCGAGCGCCCATGGGACGAACAGCGGCGCGAGGATCGACGCGATGCGGCCGGCGCCCGCCGCCGCGCCGGTGCCCGTGCCGCGGATCGCCGTGGGGTAGATCTCGGGACTGACGGCGTAGAGCGCGCCCCACGCGCCGAGATTGAAGAACGACAGCGCCATGCCCGCGGCGATGATCTGCCACCCCGCGGCCGCCATCCCGAAGCACAGAGCCGCCGCCGCCGACCCGACGAGGAACGTCGCGAGCGTCGCCCGCCGGCCCCACACCTCGATGAGCCACGCGGCCACGGCGTAGCCCGGCAGCTGTGCCAGCGTGATCACCAGCGTGAAGCCGAACGACTTCACGAGGTCGAACCCCTGGTCGAACAGGATCGAGGGGATCCAGATGAACGCCCCGTAGTACGAGAAGTTGACGCAGAACCACACGGCCCACAGGCCGGCCGTGCGTGCCCGCAGCGGCGCCGACCAGAGGTCCGCGAACCCGGGGCGGCGCGCGGGGCCCGCGGTCGCCGGCCCCGAGTCCGCGGCGACCGGCTGCGCCGTCGAGCCGAGCACGGCCGGCGACACCTCGAACGCCTGCACGACGCGTTCGGCCTCGTCCGTGCGGCCGCGGGATTCGAGGAAGCGCGGCGACTCGGGCAGACCCCAGCGGACGACGAGCGCGTACACGACCGGCACGGCGCCGAGGGCGAACGCCCATCGCCAGCCGTTCTCGAGCGGCACGACGAAGTAGCCGATGAGCGCCGCCGCCGTCCAGCCGAGCGCCCAGAACGCCTCGAGGACCACGACCATGCGGCCGCGGATGCGCGCGGGCGCCAGCTCGCTCACGTAGGTGGACGCCACCGGCAGCTCGGAGCCGAGCCCGAGGCCGACGACGAAACGCAGCACGAGCAGCGCCGCCACCCCGCCGACGAGCGCGCTCGCGCCCGTCGCGATCCCGTAGACGAGCAGCGTAAGGGCGAACACCTGCCGGCGCCCGAGCCGGTCGGCCAGCAGGCCGCCGACGCTCGCCCCCACGGCCATGCCGAGGAAGCCGATCGAGGTGATCCATCCCGTCTCGGTGCGCGTGAGGTCCCACTCGACCGACAGCGCCGCGATGATGAACGAGATGAGGCCGACGTCCATGGCGTCGAGCGCCCACCCGATACCCGATCCGGTGAGGACGCGCAGGTGCTTGCGGGTGAGCGGCAGTCCGTCGAGGCGCGACGAGGCGGAGGTCATGCCGCCATACTAATGGTCAGCGTGACATTTACTGCATCCGGATTCCGCGAGAAAGCAATTGCGCGCCGAGACAGCGTGCAAACGACGCTGTCTCGGCGCACAGAAGCTGTTTCGCTGAGGGGTGGCTCAGCCGACCAGCGCCGTCCGCAGGGTGTCGAGGCCGACGCCGCCGAGGTCGAGCGCGCGCTTGTGGAACTCCTTCATCGAGAAGTCGGCGCCGCGCTGCGCGGCGTACGCGTCGCGCACCTGCTCCCAGATGCGCTGCCCGACCTTGTACGAGGGCGCCTGCCCCGGCCAGCCGAGGTAGCGGTTCACCTCGAAGCGCACGAAGCCGTCCTCCATGTTCACGTTGCGCCGCATGAAGTCGAGGGCGTGATCCGCGTCCCACGCGCCCTGGCCGTCCGGGCGCTGCTTGCCCAGGTGCACGCCGATGTCGAGCACGACGCGCGCGGCGCGCATGCGCTGGCCGTCGAGCATGCCGAGGCGGTCGGCCGGATCGTCGAGGTACCCGAGCTGCTCCATGAGCCGCTCGGCGTAGAGCGCCCAGCCCTCGGCGTGCCCGGACGTGCCGGCAAGCAGGCGACGCCACGAGTTCAGCTCGGCCCGGTTGTACACCGCCTGGCCGATCTGCAGGTGGTGGCCGGGGACGCCCTCGTGGTACACCGTCGTCAGCTCGCGCCACGAGTCGAACTCCGTGACGCCCTCGGGCACCGACCACCACATGCGGCCCGGGCGCGAGAAGTCGTCGGTCGGGCCCGTGTAGTAGATCCCGCCCTCCTGCGTGGGCGCGATCATGCACTCGAGCGCGCGCACGGGCTCGGGGATGTCGAAGTGCGTGCGGCCCAGCGCGGCCACGGCCGCGTCGCTCGTGCGCTGCATCCACTCGCGCAGCGCCGTCGTGCCGTGCAGCTTGCGGCTCGCGTCCTGCTCGAGGAACGCGATGGCCTCCTCGACGCTCGCGCCGGGCAGGATCCGGTCCGCGATCCGCTCCTGCTCGTCGACCATGCGGGCAAGTTCCTCGACGCCCCACTCGTAGGTCTCGTCGAGGTCGATCACGGCGCCGAGGAAGCTGCGGGAGTGCAGCGCGTAGAGCTCGCGCCCCACGCCGTCGGCCTCCCCGGCGACCGGGGCGAGCTCGTCGCGCAGGAACGCCTGCAGCGCCGCGTACGCCTCGCGCGCGGCGGCCTGGCCGCGGTCGAGCTCGGCGCGCAGCGACGCGGGCAGCTCGCCCTCGGCCGGTGCGGCGCCGCCCGCGAGCGTCGCGAAGAAGCCGTCGCCCGCCGTGTAGCGGTCGATCTGCCCCGCGACCTCGGCGACCTGGCGCACGGCGGGTACGTCGCCCTCCGCGATGCCGCGGCGCAGCGTCTCGGTGTACCCGCCGAGCGCGGCGGGGATCGCCCGCAGGCGCCGCGCGATGGTGGCCCAGTCATCGGTCGTGTCGGTGGGCATGAGGTCGAAGACGTTGCGCACCTGCTGCGAGGGGCTCTCGATGACGTTGAGGTCGCGCAGCGGCCAGCGCGCCTCCTGCAGCTGCAGGTCGAGCTCGAGCTGGTCGCCCAGGTCCTGCTGCGTCACGCGGTCGACGTCGTCCGCCGGCGCGGCGGCGCGCAGCTGCGCGAGCGCGGAGCGCGCGGCGTCGGCCCACGCGTCCAGCCCGGCGGGGCTGTAGTCGCTGAAGCCGTCCTGGCCCTCGGCGCGGCCGATGTACGTGCCGAGCTCGGGGTTCAGGCGCGCGGACGTGTCGACCCACGCGTCGGCGATGCGGTCGATCTCGGTGGGGGTGCGTTCGGTCATGTCATCCGTTCTTCGTCGTGCCGCGCGTCAGTGCGCGGCCTCGTTCCAGTCGGAGCCGCGGCCGACCTGCACGTCCAGCGGCACCGACAGCTCGGCCGCGCCGCCCATGCGCCGGCGCACGATGTCCTCGACGGCGTCCCACTCCCCCGGCGCCACCTCCACGACGAGCTCGTCGTGAATCTGCAGCAGCACGCGCGAGCCCATGCCGCGCAGGTCCTCGTGGATGCGCAGCAGCGCGATCTTCATGATGTCGGCCGCGCTGCCCTGGATCGGGGCGTTGAGAGCGGCGCGCTCGGCGTTCTCGCGCAGCACGCGGTTGGGGCTCTTCAGGTCGGGGAACGGGCGGCGACGCCCGAAGATCGTCTCGGTGTAGCCGACCTCGCGCGCCGCCTCGACCGACGCGCGCAGGTAGTCGCGCACGGCGCCGAAGCGGGCGAAGTACTCGAGCATCAGCTGCTTGGCCTCGGACTGGTCGATGCGCAGCTGCTTGGACAGGCCGAAGGCCGAGAGCCCGTAGACGAGCCCGTACGACATCGCCTTCACCTTGGTGCGCATCTCGGACGTGACCTCGGCCGGGTCGACGCCGAAGACCCGGGCGCCGACGAAGCGGTGCAGGTCCTCCCCCGAGTTGAACGCCTCGATGAGTCCCGGATCGCCCGACAGGTGCGCCATGATCCGCATCTCGATCTGCGAGTAGTCGGCCGTCAGCAGCGACTCGTACCCGGCGCCGACCTCGAAGGCGGCGCGGATGCGCTTGGACTCCTCGGTGCGGACGGGGATGTTCTGCAGGTTCGGATCGGTGCTCGACAGGCGCCCGGTCTGGCTGCCCGTCTGCACGTAGGTGGTGTGGACGCGCCCCGTGTCGTCGATGGCCGCGTCGAGGCCGTCGATGATCTGCTTGAGCTTGGTCGCCTCGCGGTGCTGCAGCAGCAGCCCGAGGAACGGGTGCGGCGCCTTCTCCTGGATGTCGGCGAGGGCGCCGGCGTCGGTCGTGTACCCCGTCTTGGTCTTGCGGGTCTTCGGCAGCTGCAGCTCCTCGAACAGCACCTCCTGCAGCTGCTTCGGGGAGCCGAGGTTCACCTCGTGGCCGATGGCGGCGTACGCCTGCTGCGCGAGTGCCTCGGCCCGCGCGCCGAGCTCGCGCGAGAAGTCCGACAGCTTCGCGTGCGAGACGGCCACGCCCGCGAGCTCCATGTCCGCGAGCGTCAGGGCCGTGGGCAGCTCGATGTCGACGAGCACGCGCAGCAGCTGCTCGGGCAGGTCGTCGCGCAGCGCCGCGGTGACCCGCAGCACGTACCACGACAGCTGGCCGGGGGTGGCGCCGTCGGTCTCGGGCACGAGCTGCGACGGATCGGCCTCCGGCAGCTTCTCGCCCAGCAGCCGCTCGACGAGGTGCGCGAGCGTCTTGTCGGGGAACGAGGGCCGCAGCAGCCATCCGGCCAGCAGCGGATCGAAGGCGAGCCCCCGCACGACGACGTCGGCGCGACCGAGCGCCTTGATCTGCGCCTTCGCGTCCGAGAGCACCTTCGGCGCGTCCGAGGCGAACCACTCCCGCAGCGCCGCGGCGACCTCGTCCGACCACGTCGCCTCGACGGCCTCGTCGGCGGTCGCGAGCCCGACGCGCTCGGGCAGTCCGGCCAGCGTCGTGACGGTGACGCCGATCTCGCCCGGCGCGGCCGCCTCGACCCAGGCGGCGAGCTCCGCCGCCTCGAGCTGACGCGGCACGGGCGCGGCGGCCACGACCGCGGCGGGCTCCGGCTCATCCGTCATGCCAGCGGCCTCGAACACGCGCGGCAGCAGTGCGCGGAACTCCAGGCGCGCGAAGATGTCGCGCACCGCCTGGCCGTCGATCGGCTGCCGGACGAGGTCCTCCACCTCCACGGGAAGCTCGACGTCGCGGAGCAGCCGGTTCAGGCGGCGGTTGCGCCGCACGTCGTCGAGGTGCTCGCGCAGGTTGCCGCCCACGACGCCCTTGATCGTGTCGGCCCCCTCGAGCAGCGCGTCGAGCGATCCGAACTGCGTCAGCCACTTCACGGCGGTCTTCTCGCCCACCTTGGGCACGCCGGGCAGGTTGTCGCTCGTCTCGCCGACGAGCGCCGCGATGTCGGGGTACATCTCGGGCTCGACGCCGTACTTCTCGCGCACGGCCTGCGGGTCGTAGCGCTTCAGCTGCGAGACGCCCTGGACCGAGGGGTACAGCAGCGTGATGTCGTCGTTCACGAGCTGGATCGCGTCGCGATCGCCCGAGCAGACGAGCACGTTCCAGCCGGCCGCCGCGCCGCGCGTCGCGAGCGTGGCGAGGATGTCGTCGGCCTCGAAGTCGGGCTTGGTGAGCACGGTCACGCCCATCGCCTGCAGGCACTCCTGCAGCAGCGGGATCTGACCCTTGAACTCCGCGGGCGTCTCGGAGCGGTTCGCCTTGTACTCCGCGTACTCGCGGGTGCGGAACGACTCCCGCGCCGTGTCGAAGGCGACCGCCAGATGCGTGGGCTTCTCGGCCTTCAGCAGGTTGACGAACATCGACAGGAAGCCGTAGATCCCGTTCGTGTGCTGACCGTCCTTCGTCGAGAAGTTCTCGACGGGGAGGGCGTAGAAGGCCCGGTAGGCGAGCGAGTGGCCGTCTACCACCAGAAGGGTAGGCTTTGCGGAGTCCGTCACTCTGCCAGCCTAACGAGGGCGGCGGACATCGCAGTGTGAGGAGCGGGATGAGCGACACCGACGAGCTGGCCTGGGCGAACGAGCGGGGCCTCGGCGCCCTCGCCGAGAAGATGGGCATCCGCTTCACGGAGTTCTCCGTCGAGCGCGCCGTGGCGACCATGCCGGTCGAGGGCAACACGCAGCCGCGCATGCTGCTGCACGGCGGCGCCTACGTCGTGCTCGGCGAGTCGCTCGGATCCATGAGCGCGAACCTCTACGCCGGCCCGGGCCGCTACGCCGTGGGCATCGACATCAACGCCACGCACACCGCCTCCGCGACGAGCGGTCTCGTCACCGGCGTGTGCACGCCCATCCACCTCGGCCGCTCCCTCACCGTGCACGAGATCGCCGTGACGGACGAGAACGGCCGCCGCTGCTCGACGATCCGGATCACCAACCTGATCCGCGACGAGCGCCCCTGACACGAGCGGTCGGCGCGGAACCGCCCGGGCTCAGCCCTTCTTGGGGGCGAGCTGCTCGATGATCGCCTTGGCGACGTCCTGCATGGTGAGGCGGCGGTCCATCGAGGCCTTCTGGATCCAGCGGAACGCCTCGGGCTCCGACAGGCCCATCTTCTCGTTCAGCAGGCCCTTGGCGCGGTCGACGAGCTTGCGGGTCTCGAAGCGCTCGACCATGTCGGCCACCTCGGCCTCGAGCGTGATGATCTGCTCGTGGCGCGCCATGGCGATCTCGATCGCGGGCAGCAGGTCGTTCGGGGTGAACGGCTTGACCACGTAGGCCAGCGCGCCCGCCTCGCTCGCGCGCTCGACGAGCTCCTTCTGGCTGAAGGCCGTGAGCAGCACGACGGGGGCGATGTGGTTCTTGCTGAGCTTCTCGGCGGCGCTGATGCCGTCGAGCTGCGGCATCTTCACGTCCATGATCACGAGATCCGGGCGCAGCTCGGTCGCGAGCTGGACCGCCGTCTCGCCGTCGCCGGCCTCGCCGACCACGTCGTAGCCGTTGTCGCGGAGGATCTCCACGATGTCGAGGCGGATGAGGGACTCGTCCTCGGCGACGACCACGCGTCGCGGTGCCGTGGCCTGCTCGTTCTGCTCTTCGCTCACGAATCCATCCTAATCTCAGCCCACGCCCGCACCTGGGAGCGCCCCGCGCGCGCCGGATGAGCCTGTTGGTGCCGGCGGTGGGACTCGAACCCCGCCCCGACGGCCCTCCACACGCCGCATGCGCGGCGCGCGGAGCCTCCGCCGCGGGGGCCCTGTGTGGGTTCTCGCCCACCACCGTCACTTCGTGCCGGCGGTGGGACTCGAACCCACACGCCCGTGAGGACAGCGCATTTTGAGTGCGCCGCGTCTGCCATTCCGCCACGCCGGCCCGGTCCCAGCCTACGGGAAAGCGGGCGGACGCCTTCGCGCCCGCCCGCTCTCACCGAAGCGCGCTCAGCCCTCGTTCTGGTACACCGGCGCGGCGCCGTGCACCGCGTCGCCGACCTTGTGGATGCGCACGTCGTTGGTCGATCCCGCGATCCCGGGAGGGGATCCGGAGATCACGACGACCTTGTCGCCGACCTTCGCGAGGTCGTTCGACAGCAGGTAGTCGTCCACCTGCGGGAACATGCGGTCGGTGTGGTCCACCGGGTCGACGAGCGCCGAGCGGATGCCCCACGTCAGCGCCATGCGGCGGCGGATGGCCTCGTCGGTCGTGAACGCGATCATCGGGATGCGCGAGCGCAGGCGCGCCATGCGGCGGGCCGAGTCGCCGCCCTCCGTGAAGATGCAAAGGAACTTGGCCTCGACGAAGTCGGCCACCTCGACGGCGGCCATCGTCACGATGCCGCCCTGGGTGCGCGGTCGCGCCGTGAGGGGCTGGATGCGCTCCAGGCCGTGCTCCTCCG
Organism: Microbacterium sp. FG3; assembly: GCF_057809335.1. Lineage (NCBI taxonomy): Bacteria > Bacillati > Actinomycetota > Actinomycetes > Micrococcales > Microbacteriaceae > Microbacterium > Microbacterium sp. FG3. The sequence goes on from NZ_JBMDJT010000011.1 coordinate 51,135, forward strand.
TCGACTCCACGATGCGGGCCATCGTCTGGACGGTGACGATCGGATACTTGCCGACGCTCGTCTCGCCGGAGAGCATGACCGCGTCGGCGCCGTCGATCACGGCGTTGGCGACGTCGCTCGTCTCGGCGCGCGTGGGCACGGGGTTCTCGATCATCGACTCGAGCATCTGCGTGGCCACGATGACGGGCTTGGCGAGGCGGCGGGCGATCTCGACGGCGCGCTTCTGCACGATCGGCACGGCCTCGAGCGGCAGCTCGACGCCCAGGTCGCCGCGCGCCACCATGATCGCGTCGAAGGCCTCGATGATCTCCTCGAGGTTGTCCACCGCCTGCGGCTTCTCGACCTTGGCGATGACCGGCACGAACCGGCCCTCCTCGGCCATGATCTCGTGTACGCGCTGCACGTCCGACGCGTCGCGCACGAACGACAGCGCGATGAGGTCGGCGCCCTTGCGCAGACCCCAGCGGAGGTCGTCCTCGTCCTTCTCGCTCAGGGCGGGCACGCTCACGGCGACGCCGGGCAGGTTGATGCCCTTGTTGTTCGACACGGGGCCGCCGACGATCACCTCGGTCGTGACGACCGTGTCGTCGGCCTCGATCACCTTGACGCGCACCTTGCCGTCGTCGATCAGCAGGAAGTCGCCGGGCTTGACGTCCCCCGGCAGGCCCTTGAAGGTCGTCGAGACGATCTCCTTCGTCCCGGGGATGTCCTCCACCGTGATCTTGAAGATGTCGCCGACGGCGAGCTCGTGGGGTCCGTCCGCGAACTTGCCGAGGCGGATCTTCGGGCCCTGCAGGTCGACGAGGATCGCGACGGGCTTGCCGAGCTCCTCGGCGGCCGCCCGCACATTCGCGTAGTTGTTGTCGTGGACGGAGTGGTCACCATGGCTCAGATTGAACCGGGTGACATCCACACCCGCCTCGATGAGCTCCTTGACTGTCTCCTTCGTCGACGTCGCCGGCCCGAGGGTGGCGACGATCTTGGCACGTCTCAACGATTCACCTTCCGCACATGTGTGCCCGACACGCCCCTCCGCACGAGGGCCGCGATGTCGGGTTGCGGCCGATGCCGGCCGCCTTCGCCATGCTACAGCCCGATGGGAGCGTCGGTGGGTCGCACCGGCGCGGGCAGCAGCGTCTCGCCCATGAGGTACTCGTCCACCTTCGACGCGACCGACCGGCCCTCGGCGATCGCCCACACGATGAGCGACTGGCCGCGGCCGGCGTCGCCCGCGACGAACACGCCGGGGACCGTCGTCTGGAAGTCGCCGTCGCGCTCGACGTTGCCGCGGTCGGTGAACTGCGTGCTCGTCTGCTCCTCGAGCAGGTCGCGCTCGGGGCCCGTGAAGCCCATCGCGATGAGCACGAGGTCGGCGGGGATCTCGCGCTCGGTGCCGCTCTTGGGAACGCGGCGGCCGTCGACGAACTCCGTCTCGGCCACGCGCAGCGCGCGCACCTCGCCCGCGTCGTTGCCCAGGAACTCGACCGTGGTGGCGAGGTACTGCCGCTCGCCGCCCTCCTCGTGCGCCGAGGAGACCTCGAACACCTGCGGGGTCATGGGCCACGGCTGGTGGTCGGGGCGGGAGTCGGCGGGGCGCGTGCCGATCGCGAGGTTGGTCACGCTCAGCGCGCCCTGGCGGTGCGCCGTGCCGATGCAGTCGGCGCCGGTGTCGCCGCCGCCGATCACCACGACGTGCTTGCCCTCCGCGGATATCTGGTTGGGCACCTGGTCGCCCGCGACGGCCTTGTTCGACTCGACGAGGTACTCCATCGCGAAGTGCACGCCGTCGAGGTCGCGACCCGGGATCGGCAGGTCGCGCGGCAGGGTCGAGCCCGTCGCGATGACGACGGCGTCGTAGCGGCTGCGCAGCTCGTCCCAGCTGATGTCGACGCCGATCGTGACGCCCGCGCGGAACTTCGTGCCCTCGTCCTGCATCTGGCGCAGGCGCGCCTCGAGGTGGCGCTTCTCCATCTTGAAATCGGGGATGCCGTAGCGCAGCAGGCCGCCGATGCGGTCGTCGCGCTCGTACACGGCCACCGTGTGCCCGGCGCGCGTGAGCTGCTGCGCCGCGGCCAGGCCCGCGGGGCCGGATCCGACGACCGCCACGGTCTTGCCGGTGAGGCGCGACGGCGCCTTCGGCTCGACCCAGCCGTTCGCGAACGCCTCGTCGATCGTCGAGACCTCGATCTGCTTGATCGTGACGGCCGGCTGGTTGATCCCCAGCACGCACGCGCTCTCGCACGGCGCGGGGCACAGCCGCCCCGTGAACTCGGGGAAGTTGTTCGTCGCGTGCAGGCGCTCGATCGCGTCGCGGCCCTCGCCGCGGTACATCAGGTCGTTCCACTCGGGGATGAGGTTCCCGAGCGGGCAGCCCTGGTGGCAGAACGGGATGCCGCAGTCCATGCAGCGGCTCGCCTGGCGGCGGAGCACGGCCGAGTCGCCCGGCTCGTACACCTCCTTCCAGTCGAGGATGCGCACGGGCACGGGGCGCCGAGCGGGCAGCTCCCGCTCGGTCACCTTCAGAAAGCCCTTGGGATCAGCCACCGGTCACCTCCAGGATGCGGTTCCAGACGACGTCGCCGTCGGGGTCCAGCCCCTCCGCGACCGCCGCCTGGCGGGTCTCCATGACGGCGGCGTAGTCGCGCGGCAGCACGCGCACGAAGTTCGCCGTCTCGTTCTCGAAGTCGTCCAGCAGGCGCCGCGCGAGCGCCGAGCCGGTCTGCTCGACGTGCTGCTCCAGCAGGTCGCGCAGGATCTCGGCGTCGCCGGATCCGAGCGGGCTGAGCGTGAGCTCGCCCGTGCGCAGCGCGTCGGCGTTGACGAGCGTCTCGTCCAGCCGGTACACGTACGCCGTGCCGCCCGACATGCCGGCGCCGAGGTTGCGGCCGGTCTGCCCGAGGATGACGGCGAGGCCACCGGTCATGTACTCGAGCGCGTGGTCGCCCACGCCCTCGACCACGGCGGTGGCGCCGGAGTTGCGCACGAAGAACCGCTCCCCCACCACGCCGCTGAGGAACATCGATCCGCGCGTGGCGCCGTAGCCGATGACGTTGCCGGCGATGACGTTCTCGGACGCGTCGAACGCCGCACCCCGCGGCGGGCGGATCACGATCTGCCCGCCCGAGAGGCCCTTGCCCACGTAGTCGTTCGAGTCGCCCTCGAGCCGCAGCGTGATGCCGCTCGGCAGGAACGCCCCGAAGGACTGTCCGGCCGAGCCGCGCAGCGACACGGTGATCGACCCGGCGGGCAGGCCCTGCTCGCCGTGCGCCTTCGTGACGTGGTGGCCCAGCATCGTCCCGACCGCGCGCGCCGTGTTGCGCACCGGCAGGTCGATCTCGACCTGGCCGCCGTGCGCGATGACGTCGCGGGCGCGCTCGATGAGCTGCACGTCGAAGTGCTCGTCGAGCTCGTGCGCCTGCGCCCGCCGGTGGCGGCGCGGCTCGTCCTCGGCGAACTGCGGACCGTGCAGGATCGGCGAGAGGTCGAGGCCGCTCGCCTTCCAGTGCTCGATCGCGCCGTCGACGTCGAGCAGGTCGCTGCGGCCGATCGCCTCGTCGAGCGAGCGGAAGCCCAGCTCGGCGAGATACTCGCGCACCTCCTGCGCGATGAACTCCATGAAGTTGACCACGTACTCGGCCTTGCCCGTGAAGCGGTCGCGCAGCACCGGGTTCTGCGTGGCCACGCCCACCGGGCAGGTGTCGAGATGGCACACGCGCATCATGATGCAGCCGCTCACCACGAGCGGCGCCGTGGCGAAGCCGAACTCCTCCGCGCCCAGCAGCGCGCCGATGAGCACGTCGCGGCCCGTCTTGAGCTGGCCGTCCACCTGCACGACCACGCGGTCGCGCATGGCGTTGAGCATGAGCGTCTGCTGCGTCTCGGCGAGCCCGAGCTCCCACGGCGTACCGGCGTGCTTGAGGGAGTTCAGCGGGCTCGCGCCCGTGCCGCCGTCGTGGCCCGAGACGAGGATGACGTCGCTGAGGGCCTTGGCCACGCCGGCCGCGACCGCGCCGATGCCCGACTGGCTGACGAGCTTCGTGTGGATGCGCGCCTTCGGGTTGGCCCGCTTGAGGTCGAAGATGAGCTGCTTCAGGTCCTCGATCGAGTAGATGTCGTGGTGCGGCGGCGGCGAGATGAGGCCGACGCCGGCCGTCGCGTGGCGCGTGCGCGCGACCCACGGGTACACCTTGCCGGGCGGCAGCTGGCCGCCCTCGCCGGGCTTGGCGCCCTGGGCGAGCTTGATCTGGATGTCGTCGGCCTCGGCGAGGTACATGCTCGTCACGCCGAACCGGCCGGAGGCGACCTGCTTGATCGCGCTGCGGCGCTCCGGATCGACGAGGCGCTCGACGTCCTCGCCGCCCTCGCCCGTGTTCGACTTGCCGCCGAGGCGGTTCATCGCGATCGCGAGCGTCTCGTGCGCCTCCTTCGAGATGGAGCCGTAGCTCATCGCGCCCGTCGAGAAGCGCTTCACGATGGACGAGACGGGCTCGACCTCGTCGATCGGCACGGGCTTGCGCCCGGCGGTCCTCAGCTTGAACAGCCCGCGGAGCGTCTTCAGCTCGGCGGCCTGGTCGTCGACGAGGCGCGTGTACTCGCGGAAGATGTCGTAGCGCTTCGTGCGCGTGGAGTGCTGCAGGCGGAACACCGTCTCGGGGTTGAACAGGTGCGGCGAGCCGTCGCGGCGCCACTGGTACTCGCCGCCGGTCCACAGCCGCTCGTGCACGCGCGGGGCGCGGTCCTCCGGGTAGGCGAAGGCGTGCCGCGCGGCGTTCTCGGCCGCGATCTGCTCGAGGCCGATGCCGCCGAGCTTCGACTCGGTGCCCGTGAAGTAGGCGTCGATGAGCTCCTGCGAGAGCCCGACGGCCTCGAACACCTGCGCGCCCGTGTACGACGACACCGTCGAGATGCCCATCTTCGACATGATCTTCAGCACGCCCTTGCCGAGCGCGTAGATGAGGTTCTTCACGGCCTTCTCGGGCGTGACGCCCGTGATGGCGCCGCGGCGCACGAGGTTCTCGACGGTCTCCATCGCGAGGTACGGGTTCACCGCCGACGCGCCGTAGCCGAGCAGCGTTGCCACGTGGTGCACCTCGCGCACGTCGCCGGCCTCGACGACGAGCCCCACCCGCATGCGGGTGGAGTTGCGGATGAGGTGGTGGTGCACGGCCGCCACGAGCAGCAGCGACGGGATGGGCGCGAGGTCGCGGTTGCTGTCGCGGTCGCTCAGCACGATGAACTCCGCGCCGTCCTCGATGGCGTTGTCGACCTCGTCGCAGATCTGCTCGAGGCGCTTGCGCAGGCCCTTGTGCCCGCCCGCCACGCGATACAGGCCGCGGATCGTCACCGACGTGCGCCCGGGCAGCGCCGAGTGGATGTGCTGGATCTTCGCGAGCTCGTCGTTGTCGATCACGGGGAAGTCCAGACCGACCATGCGCGTGTGCTTCGGTCCCCACGACAGCAGGTTGCCCTCGGGTCCGAGCCCGAGGCGGAGGCTCGTGACGACCTCCTCGCGGATGGAGTCGAGCGGCGGGTTCGTGACCTGCGCGAACTGCTGCGTGAAGTAGTCGAACAGCAGCCGCGGCCGGTCGCTGAGCACGGCGATGGGCGTGTCCGATCCCATCGCGCCGATCGGCTCCGCGCCCGTGCGCCCCATGGGGGTGAGGAGGATGCGGACCTCCTCCTCCGTGTAGCCGAAGGTGCGCAGGCGCCGGTTGATCGAGGCGATCGGGTGCACGATGTGCTCGCGCTCGGGCAGGTCGGCCAGGCGCACGCCGCCCGCGTCGAGCCACTCGCGCCAGGGGTGCATGGTCGCCAGCTCGCGCTTGATCTCGTCGTCGCCGATGATCCGCCCCTGCGCCGTGTCGACGAGGAACATGCGGCCGGGCAGCAGCCGGCCGCGGCGCGCGATGCGCTCGGGCGCGAAGTCGAGCACGCCGGTCTCGCTGCCCACGACGACGAGGCCGTCGGTCGTGACCGTCCAGCGGCCCGGACGCAGTCCGTTGCGGTCGAGCATGCCGCCGACCACAGTGCCGTCCGTGAACAGCAGCGAGGCGGGGCCGTCCCACGGCTCCATCTGCAGCGAGTGGTACTCGTAGAACGCGCGCAGATCCGGATCGATGTCGGCCTGCTTCTCGTACGCCTCCGGCACCATCATGAGCATGGCGTGCGGCAGGCTGCGGCCCGTGAGCGTGAGCAGCTCGAGCACCTCGTCGAACGACGCGGAGTCGCTCTCGGTGTCGCTCGTGATGGGCAGCAGCGGCTCGATCTCGCCGAGCAGGTCGGAGGCGAGCTGCGACTGGCGCGCCCGCATCCAGTTGCGGTTGCCGCCGACGGTGTTGATCTCGCCGTTGTGCGCGAGCATGCGCAGCGGCTGCGCGAGCGGCCACGACGGGAACGTGTTGGTCGAGTAGCGGCTGTGCACCACCGCGAGCTCGGTCGCGAAGCGCTCGTCCTGCAGGTCGGGGTAGAACGGCTCGAGCTGCAGCGTCGTGACCATGCCCTTATAGCCGAGGGTGCGGCTCGACAGCGACACGAAGTAGGCGCCGAGCTCGTGCTGCGCGCGCTTGCGCAGGCGGTAGGCGCGGCGGTCGAGCGCGATGCCCGACAGCGCGGGCTCGTCGCCGACGGCGGGGCGCGCGAGGAAGAGCTGCTCGAACGCGGGGCGCGCGTCGTCGGCGAGCTTTCCGAGGTGCTCCGGCTCCACCGGCACCTCGCGCCAGCCGAGCACCACGAGGTTCTCGGTCTGCGCGATCCGCTCGATGCCGCGCTTCAGCTCGGCCCTGGCCTCGTCCTCGCGGGGCAGGAAGGCCATGCCGGCGGCGTACTCCCCCACCGGGGGCAGCTCGAAGCCCGTGACGACGCGCAAGAACGCGTCGGGCATCTGGGTGAGGATGCCCGCACCGTCGCCCGTGCCCGCGTCCGATCCGATCGCGCCGCGGTGCTCGAGGTTGCGCAGCGCGGTGAGGGCCAGATCGACGATGTCGTGGCCGGGCTCGCCGCGGAGGGTGGCCACCATCGCCAGACCGCACGCGTCCTTCTCGAACGCGGGGTTGTACATGCCCTGCTTGGCCGGCAGGGATCCGCCGACGGGAGCGACGTTGCGCGGGCTCGATGCCATGGCTGACCGTCCTTGAGGTTGTTGCTGAGCGGGGCGGCGCTGACCCGGGAAGGGAGCCGCGGGATGCCCGCGAAGCGCGTGGCTCGGGCGGCCCGTTACTCGACGGTACGGGCGGGAGCTCGGAAGCGCTACTTCGCGGCGGCGGTGCTTGTGGCGGCGGCCTCGAGAGGGGCGTCCGTCGACGTGGGGTCGCTGGTGTCGACGTATCCTTCCGAGGATTCTACCCCGGCCTCGGGGGCCGGTTCGCGCCCGGCCACATACGGCGAGGGCTCGATGCCGGTGTGGCGGCGCTGCAGTGCCAGGATGACGAGACCGACGACGATCGCGGCGAGCGAGGCCCACACGTTCGTGCGCAGGCCGAGGATGACCTCGCTCGGGTCGATGCGGATGGACTCCCACACGACGCGGCCGGCGCCGTACCAGAGCAGGTAGATCGCGAAGAGGCGGCCCCACTGGAAGGCGAGCTTGCGGCCGAGCCACAGCAGCACGACGACGCCCGCCACGTTCCAGATCACCTCGTAGAGGAAGGTCGGGTGGAACAGCGTGTCCTCGGGCAGGCCAGCGGGGATCGCCGGGTTGTCGGCGTCGATCTCGAGGCCCCAGGGCAGATCCGTCGGCCAGCCGAACAGCTCCTGGTTGAACCAGTTGCCGAAGCGGCCCATCGCCTGCGCGAGCAGCAGCCCGGGTGCGAGGGCGTCGGCGAAGGTCCAGAACCGGATGCCCGTCCACCGGCACCCGAGCCAGGCGCCGATCGCTCCGCCGATGAGCGCGCCGTAGATGGCGATGCCGCCCTCCCAGATCGCCCACACCGAGCCGGGCTGGGTGATGTTCCACGGGTTGGAACCCTCGCCGAAGTAGTAGCCGGGGTGCGTGACGACGTGGAAGATGCGCGCGCCGATGATCGCCAGCGGCACCGCGAGCAGCGCGATGTCGATGACGATCCAGCGCTCGGCGCCGCGCTTGGTGAGGCGGTGGTTCGTCAGGATCGTCGCCACGATGATCCCGGCGATGATGCACAGCGCGTAGAAGTGGATCGTGAACTGCCCGAACGTGAACGGACCGAGGGTGATGGGTCCGAACTCCCAGCTCCAGGAGCTCACCGGCGGGCTGGGGATGCTCGCGACGACGTTCGTCAGGGCAGTAGACAGCATGGTTGCGAGTCTAGTTCAGGCGGCGCGTCGCGCCGTCACGCGCGGGACGCGCACGCCCCCGCCCCGCGCGCCGCTCAGCAACGGGGCAGGTGCCTGGTCCAGACTGGCCGGATGCGTCGCCGCACCCTGCTCCTCTCCCTGGCCGCCGTCGCGGCCCTTGCGGCCGCCGGGACGATCGCGATGAGCGTGACGCGTGCGGACGAGCCCGCCGGGTGCGACGACATCCGCGCCTATCAGCAGCGCTACGGCGAGATCGAGACCCTCGGCGAGGGCAGCGGCCGGATCGCGGTGCTCGGCGACTCGTACGCGGCCGGCGACGCCCTGAGCGATCGCGGCACGCGCTGGAGCGACTTCCTCGCGCAGCGCGCCACCGGCGACACCGTCCTGCTCGATGCGGTGCCGCTGACGGGGTACGTCAACGAGGGCGCGTGCGGCCCGAACGCGTTCGAGGACCGCATCGACCGCCTCGTCGACACGGGGGCCGACACCCTCGTCATCCAGGGCGGACTCAACGACGTCTCCGCCGAGCCGGAGTCGTTGCGGCGGAGCGCAGCTGCCGTGCTCGACGCCGCGGAGGCCGTGCCCCGCGTCGTCGTGGTGGGGCCGATGGACGTTCCGGGGCGCGACGGCGAGGCCGCCGTCGACGTCGTGCTCGCCGAGGAGGCGGCCGCGCGCGGGATGACGTACGTGTCGGCGCTCGACTGGGACCTGCCCGTCGGCCGCGACCGCATCCACCTCACGCCCGCGGGGCACGCCGAGTACGCCGAGCGGATCCTCGGCGCGCTGCCGCGGCGGTGAGACCGGCCGCGCGTCAGCGACGGGTGCCGGCGGCGAGCTCGCGGGCGAGCTCGCTCAGCCCCGCTACTCCCCCGTCGCGCAGGGCGCGCACGAGCGCCGTGCCGACGATCGCGCCGTCGGCGTACTCCGCGACGCCCGCGACCTGGGCGGGCGTCGAGATGCCGATGCCCACGCACGCGCGGCGCACGCCGCGGTCGCGCAGCCGCCCCACGAGGGTGCGCGCGGCGCGGTCGAGCTCGGTGCGCTCGCCCGTGATGCCCATCGTCGAGACCGCGTACACGAAGCCGCGCGAGGCGTCGCGGATCATGTCCATCCGCCCATCCGTCGACGTCGGCGCCGCGAGGAACACGCGATCCAGGCCGGTGCGGTCCGAGGCCGCGATCCACTCCGCCGCGGCGTCCGGCGTGATGTCGGGCGTGATGAGGCCGGCGCCGCCCGCGGCGGCGAGGGCGTCGGCATAGCGGTCGACGCCGTACTGCACCACGAGGTTCCAGTACGACATGACGAGCACCGGCGTGCGCACGCGCTCCGTGATGGCGCGCACGAGCCGGAACAGGTCGGGCGTGCGGAAGCCCGAGGCGAGCGCGGCGTTCGTCGCCTCCTGGATGATCGGGCCGTCCATCACGGGGTCGCTGTAGGGCGGGCCCAGCTCGATGACGTCGGCGCCGTTCTCGGCGAGGGCGACCGCGGCCTTCAGCGAGGTGTCGAAGTCGGGGAAGCCCGCGGGCAGGTAGCCGATGAACGCCGCGCGCCCCTCGGCGTTCGCCGCGTCGATCGCGGCCTCGACGGCCGAGGTCATTCGCCCGCTCCCTCGTCGTAGAGCTCGAAATACCGCGCCGCGGTGTCCATGTCCTTGTCGCCGCGGCCCGAGAGGCACACGGCGAGCACGGCGTCGGGACCCAGCTCGCGGCCGATGCGCAGCGCGCCCGCGAGGGCGTGCGCCGACTCGATGGCCGGGATGATCCCCTCGGTGCGGCTGAGCAGGCGCAGCGCCTGCATCGCCTCGTCGTCGGTGGCGGGGATGTACGTGGCCCGCCCGATCGACGCGAGCCACGCGTGCTCCGGCCCGACGCCCGGGTAGTCGAGGCCGGCCGAGATGGAGTGCGACTCGACGGTCTGGCCGTCCTCGTCCTGCAGCACGAAGGTGCGCGCCCCGTGCAGCACGCCCTCGCGGCCGCGGGCGATCGACGCGGCGTGCCGCTCGGTGTCGACGCCGTCGCCCGCCGCCTCCACGCCGTAGAGCGCCACGGACTCGTCGTCGATGAAGGCGTCGAACATGCCGATCGCGTTCGAGCCGCCGCCGACGCAGGCCAGCACGGCATCGGGCAGGCGCCCGGTGCGCTCCAGCAGCTGCGCGCGCGCCTCCTCGGAGATGACCTTCTGGAAGTCGCGCACCATCGCCGGGAACGGGTGCGGTCCCGCCGCCGTGCCGAAGATGTAGTTGGTCGTCGCGACGCTCGCCACCCAGTCGCGGTACGCCTCGTTGATGGCGTCCTTCAGGGTGCGCGATCCGGTCGTCACGGGGACGACGTCGGCGCCGAGCAGGCGCATGCGGGCGACGTTGAGCGCCTGGCGCTCGGTGTCGACCTCGCCCATGTAGATCGTGCAGTCCAGGCCGAACAGCGCCGCCGCGGTCGCGGTCGCCACGCCATGCTGGCCGGCGCCGGTCTCGGCGATCACGCGCGTCTTGCCCAGGCGCCGGGTGAGCAGCGCCTGACCGAGCACGTTGTTGATCTTGTGGCTGCCCGTGTGGTTGAGGTCCTCGCGCTTGAGGAAGATGCGCGCCCCGCCCGCGTGCTCCGCGAAGCGCGGCACCTCGGTGAGCGCCGACGGCCGGCCGGCGTAGTCGGCCAGCAGCGTCGCGAGCTCCGCGCGGAACGCGGCGTCGGCCATCGCCTCGCGGTGCGCGACGTCGAGCTCGTCGATGGCCGCGATGAGCGATTCGGGCATGTAGCGCCCGCCGAAGTCGCCGAAGAACGGCCCCGGCTGCTCGCGGAGTGTCATGACGCCTCCAGGAAGGATCGCAGGGTGAGGACGGGATCGCCCGTCACGAGCGCCTCGCCGATGAGCACGGCGTCGGCGCCGGCCGCGCGGTAGTGCGCGACATCGGCCGGTTCGAGCACGGCGGACTCCGCGACCTTCACGGCATCGGACGGGATGCCGTCCACGAGCCGGCCGAACAGGTCGCGGTCGAGCTCGAACGTCGACAGATCGCGCGCGTTCACCCCGATGAGGCGCGCGCCGAGCTGCGCCGCGCGCGCCACCTCGTCGGCGGTGTGCGCCTCGACGAGCGGCGTCATGCCCAGCTCGACGACGAGTGCGTAGAGCCGCTCCAGCAGCGGCTGCTCGAGCGCCGCCGCGATGAGGAGCACGAGGTCGGCGCCGGCGGCCCTGGCCTCCCACACCTGGTACGGCGTGGCGACGAAGTCCTTGCGCAGCACCGGCAGCCCGACGGCGGCCTTGACGGCCGACAGGTCGTCGAGCGAGCCCTTGAACCGGCGCTGCTCCGTCAGCACGCTGATCGCCGACGCGCCGCCCGTCTCGTAGAGCCCCGCCTGGCGTGCGGGATCGGGGATCTCGGCGAGGTCGCCGCGCGAGGGGCTCGCGCGCTTCACCTCGGCGATGACCTTGACGCGGTCGGCGGGCGCGAGGAATGCGAGCGCGTCGCGCGCCGCCGGCTGGGCCAGCGCGGCCCGCTCGACCTCGGCGAGCGGGCGGACGGCCTCGCGCGCCTCGGCATCCGCGACCGACCCGGCGGTGAGCTCCGCCAGGAGAGACATCAGTGCGCCTTGGTCGAGTACTTCGGACCGTTCGCGCCGTAGCCGGCCTTGGACAGGATCCAGCCCGCGATGGGACCGCTCACGAAGAGCACCACCGATGCCCACACGAGCCACATCTGGTCGAGGAACAGCGCCGTCGTGCCGATGGCCAGCGCCACCAGCATGATGATCACCGCCGTCCACGCGGCGGGCGAGTGTCCGTGACCGGGGTCGGTGAGGGGGTTGCTCATCTCGTGGGTGCTCCTTCGATGCATGGGACCGGTTCGAGTCTATCGGGAGGGGCCGAGCGACCGCGCCGCGGGGCGGCGCTCAGCGGGCGGTGGGGTCCTGGCCGTGGCTCAGGTCGTCCCACGAGTCGATCGCGTCGAGCGGGCCGTCGGCGGGAGCCGCGCTCGCGGTCTCGTACCGGCGGCCGGACCGCTTCCAGTGCCGCGCCGTCGAGACGACCGTTGCGCCGCCGAGCACCACGAGCGCGGCGGCGACGAGCGAGATGATCGGCCACGGCGTGACGGCGAGCGAGACCACGAGCTCGCCGACGGCCTCCTCGCCCGCGAGGCCGGTGTGCTCGGTGACGGCCGACGCCGCGGCCGACACGGGCGGGGCGAACGCGATCCGGCTCGTGGTGGCGACGAGCACGAACCCGAGGAGCACCGCGAGCACGCCGAGGATGTAGCGCAGCACGACGCCCGCGAGCGCCAGCACGAGCGCGAGGGCCAGCGCCGCCAGCGCGAGGGGCTGCAGCACGGGCGAGGCGGACGCACCCGGCACGGGCAGCGTCGCGTCGGCGAGCTGCGCGCTCAGCCACGTCTGGGTCGAGCCCACGAGCAGCACGGCGCCGCCGATGAGGACGAGCAGCACCGAGAGCGAGCGACCGCGGCGGCCCGCCCAGCCGTCGATCCGGCGCATCGCACCCATCAGCGCGCTCCCGGCAGCAGGTCGCGCTCGTCGGTGTCGAAGCACGTGTGCGTGCCGGTGTGGCAGGCCGCTCCCGTCTGGTCCACGAGCAGCAGCACGGTGTCGCCGTCGCAGTCGATGCGCACGCCGCGCACCTCCTGCACGTGACCGGACGTGTCGCCCTTGCGCCAGTACTCCCCGCGCGAGCGCGACCAGTACACGGCGCGCCCGCCGGTCAGCGTGCGCCGCAGCGCCTCGCGATCCATCCACGCGAGCATGAGCACCTCGAGGGTGTCGTGCTGCTGCACGACGACGGGCACGAGCCCGTCGGCGTTGAAGGCGACCCGGTCCAGCCGGGCCTCGACATCGATGGGCTGGCTCATCGGACCGGCACCCCCTCCGCGCGCAGCGCCGTCTTCACGTCGCCGACGGTCATCTGCCCCGAGTGGAACACGCTCGCCGCGAGCACCGCGTCCGCCCCCGCGCGCACCGCCGGGGCGAAGTGCGAGACGTCGCCGGCGCCGCCCGAGGCGATCACCGGCACGGTCGACAGCTCGCGCATGAGCCCCACGAGCTCGAGGTCGAAGCCCTGCTTCGTGCCGTCGGCGTCGATCGAGTTGACGAGCAGCTCGCCCGCGCCGCGCTCGATCGCCTCGCGCGCCCAGTCGAGCGCGTCGAGGTCGGTCTCCTGCCGCCCGCCGTGCGTCGTCACGACGAAGCCCGACGGCGTGCGCGGCGACCGCTTCACATCGAGCGAGAGCACGAGCACCTGCGCGCCGAAGCGGTCGGCGATCTCGCCGATCAGCGCCGGTCGGCGGATCGCCGCGGAGTTGACGCCGACCTTGTCGGCCCCGACCTCCTGCAGGCGGGCGACGTCGTCGACGCTGCGGATGCCGCCGCCGACCGTGAGCGGGATGAAGACCTGCTCGGCGGTGCACCGCACGACGTCGTGCATCGTCGCGCGCTCGTCGACCGTGGCGGTGACGTCGAGGAACGTGATCTCGTCGGCGCCCTGTTCGAAGTACCGCCGCGCGAGCTCGACGGGGTCGCCCATCTCGCGCAGGTTCTCGAAGTTGATGCCCTTCACCACGCGCCCGGCCGCCACGTCGAGGCACGGGATCACCCGGGTCACGACCGACATCAGAGCCTCGCGTTGTCGATCGCGGTGACGAGGATGGCGCGCGCGCCGAGCTCGTAGAGCTCGTCCATGACGCGGTTCATGCCCTTGCGGGGCACCATCACCCGCACGGCCACCCACTCCGGGTCGCGCAGCGGCGACACGGTGGGCGACTCGATGCCCTTCGCGATCGCGGTGGCCTGGTCGAGCAGGGCCACGGGCAGGTCGTAGTCGACCATCACGTAGCGGCGGGCGACCATGACGCCGCGCAGCCGGCGCAGCAGCCGGTCGGTGCCGGGCGCCTCGGTGGGCGCCCCGATGAGCACGGCCTCCGACTCCATGAGCACGTCGCCGAAGATCTCCAGGCCGGCCTGGCGCAGGGTCGTGCCGGTCTCGACCACGTCGGCGACGGCGTCGGCGACGCCCAGCTCCACCGCCGACTGGACGGCGCCGACCAGCGGCACGATGTCGACGGCCACGCCGCGCGCGTCGAGGAGCGCGTCGACGACGCCGGGGAACGCGGTCGCCACGCGCACGCCCTCGAGGTCCTCGATGCGCGAGAAGCGTCCGGGCCGGGCAGCGAGGCGGAACGTGGAGTTGCCGAAGCCGAGCGCCTCGATCTCGCGCGCGGGCATGCGGGTGTCGAGCAGCAGGTCGCGGCCGGTGATGCCCACGTCGAGGGCGCCGGAGGCGACGTACGTGGCGATGTCGCGCGGGCGCAGGTAGAAGAACTCGACGTCGTTGGCGGCGTCGATCAGGTGCAGCTGCTTGGTGTCGCGGCGGGTGGCGTAGCCGGCCTCGGCGAGCATGGCGATGGCGGTCTCGGAGAGCGAGCCCTTGTTGGGAACGGCGATGCGGAGCATGGGGTCTTTCGGGTCGAGGATGACGGTTCCGGGCGCGCCTCAGAGATGTCGGTAGACGTCGGCCGGCGTCAGACCCTTCGCGATCATGAGCACCTGCAGGTGGTACAGCAGCTGCGAGATCTCCTCGGCCGCCTCCTCGTCCGACTGGTACTCGGCGGCCATCCAGACCTCGGCCGCCTCCTCGACGATCTTCTTGCCGATCGCATGCACGCCGGCGTCCAGCTCCCTGACGGTGCCGGATCCCTCCGGCCGCGTCTGCGCCTTCTCACTCAGCTCCGCGAACAGCTCGTCGAACGTCTTCACCCGTCCAGGCTACCGGCAGGTGCCGGGAAGCCCGCCCGCGCGGTCAGTGGCGGTGCGCCGCCGCGGCGTCGCGCAGGGCCGCGATGGCGGCGTCGATGTCGTCCGCGCCGTAGACGGCCGAGCCCGCGACGAACGTGTCGGCGCCCGCCGCGGCCGCCTGCGCGATCGTGTCGGCCGAGATGCCGCCGTCCACCTGGAGCCACACGTCCGATCCGCGGCGGCGCGCCTCGTCGGCGAGGCTGCGCAGCTTGGGCATCTGATCGGCCAGGAACGACTGCCCCCCGAAGCCGGGCTCGACGGTCATGACGAGGATCTGGTCGAAGGCGTCCAGGTGGTCGAAGAGCTGCTCGACGGGCGTGGCGGGCTTGACGGCGACGCCCGCGCGGGCGCCGATCTCGCGCAGGCGCGCCGCGAGGGCGAGCGGATCGGCCGCTGCCTCGAGGTGGAACGTCACCGACGCCGCGCCGAGCTCGGCGTAGCCCGGCGCCCAGCGGTCGGGGTCGTCGATCATGAGGTGCACGTCGAGCGGCACGGGGCTCGTGGCCTGGATGCGCTGCACCATCTGCGGCCCGAAGGTGAGATTCGGCACGAAGTGGTTGTCCATCACGTCGACGTGCACGAAGTCCGCGCCCGAGATGCGCGCGAGCTCCGACTGCATGTTGGCGAAGTCGGCCGACAGGATGCTCGGGTTGATGCGGGGGGCCTGCGGGAGGGTCACGTCGCCATTATCCCTGCACGGCCCTGCGCGGCAGCGCCATGGCCAGCGCGATGACGAGGGCGCCGGCGACGGGCACGATCGCGAGTCCGTAGCGGATCGCGGTCGCGTCGGCGATGAGCCCGACGATCGGCGGCGAGGCGAGGAACCCGATCCGCAGCAGCCACGACACGATCGTGAGCCCGGTGCCGGGCTTCAGGCCCGGGATCGCGTCGGCCTCGTGCATCGCCGTGGGGATCATCGTCGCGCAGCCGAGACCGGCCAGCGCGAAGCCGACGATCGTCCCCGGGATGCTCGGGAACAGCAGCGCCGCGCCCAGGCCGGCCGCGATCAGCAGGCCGCCGGCCTGCGTGACGAGCCTCTGGCCGAAGCGGTCGATCAGCCGGTCGCCCGCGAACCGGCCCACCGTCTGCGCGACGAGGAGCGCGATGTACCCCCATGCCGCGACGGTCGTGGCGGCACCCAGCTCTGTGGACAGGTACACCGCCGCCCACGTGCTCCCGGCGTCCTCCGTCAGGGCGCCGGCGATCGCGATGACGACGAGCGCCGTGATGACGAGCACGATGCGCATGCGCGACCAGTGACCGCCGCGCGCCGCCGCGTGCTCCCCCTCGAGGTCGGAGCCGTCGGCGCCGGGCAGCGCGAGCCGCAGCGAGAGCACGCCGCACAGCGCGATGAGCACGGCGACCGTGCCGAGGTGCCAGGCGCGCGGGATGCCGAGGGCGAGCACGCCCGCGGCGATGAGACCGCCGGTGACGGCGCCGACCGACCACATGGCGTGCAGCGAGTTGATGATCGACCGCCCGAGCCGGCGCTGCACGCGCAGGCCGTGGGCGTTCTGGCCGACGTCGGTGATCGCGTCGGTCGCCCCGAGCGCGAACAGGCCGGCCGCGAACAGCACGCCGGTGGGCGCCATGCCCGCCAGCGCCGCGGCCAGTGTGGAGAGCACCATCGCGTAGGCCGCCGTGCGCGCCGACCCGAAGCGCTGCACGAACCAGCCCGCGCTCAGCCCCACGAGGACCGAGCCGAGGGCGGTGGCCGAGATCGCGAGCCCGTACGCGGCGTTGCTCAGCCCCAGCTCGGCCTTGATCGCCGGGAAGTGGGGCACGAGGTTCGCGAGCGTCGCGCCGTTGAGGAAGAACCAGGCCGAGACGGCCCAGCGCGCGCGCCGGGCCGCGGAGTCGGAAGTCGCCATAGACATCCGAGCCTATGGCGTCGTGCGGAATCCGCCGCCCACGGCGACCCCGGCTCGGGCATGATGTGCTTCGTGACCCTCTTCGAGGCGCCGCCCGCCGCGCCCCGCCCGCCCCGCGACGGCCGGCGATCGGGCGCGCGCCGCACCGGCGTGCTCGCGATCGTCGTCGCCGTGAGCGGCGTCGCGCTGTTCGCCGGCACCCTCATCCAGGCGGCGCTGTCGGGCGAGGACGGGTGGCGACCGCCGGCGCCCGGCCTGGCGGCGCCGGACGGCGGTCTGCCGCGGCACGGGGAGCCGAGCGCGGCCGCCGTGGAGCTGGCCGACCGGATGCCGCTGACCGCGGAGGGGCGCGAGCTGTTCCTGTCCACGGCGCCCGAGATCGTCGACGGTGACGGCATCCGCACCCTCTGCGACAGCGCTCACCGGGCGGCCGCCGAGGGGTCGTTCCAGGTGCTCGGCTGCTACCGATCCGATCACCGCATCGCGGTGTTCCAGGCCGCCGACCCGCGGCTGCACGACACCACGGTGATCACCGCGGCGCACGAGCTGCTCCACGCCGTCTACGCGGGGCTGGACGATGCGGAGCGGGATCTCGTCGACCGTCTCATCACCGAGGAGGCCGCGCGCCTGCCGGCGGACGATCCGATCCATGCGCAGATCGATGCGTCCGTCGGCGATCACACGGGCTCGCTCGCGAACGAGCGGTTCGCCTACCTCGGCACCCAGGTGCATGGCGCCGGAGGCTTCGCCGCCGAGCTCGAGGGCGTCTACGGCCGCTACATCAGCGACCGCGCCGCCCTGGTCGAGACGCACCGTCGCGCCGAATCGGTCATCCCGCAGGCGAACGAGGCGCTGCGCGCGCGGTGGGACGAGGTGTCGGCGCTCGAGCAGGCGAACGCGCAGGAGGAGGCGCAGCTCTCGGCGGATCGCGGCGCGCACGAGGCGGCGCTCGCCTCGTACAACGCCGACGCCGACGAGTTCAACGCGACGCCTCCCGAGCTGCGCGCCCAGTACGCGAGCATCGTCACGTATCCCGACGGGCGCACCGAGCGGATGTCGTGGGAGGCCGCGCTCGCGGCGCGCTATGCCGAGCTCGAGGCGTTCCGCGCCGACATCGAGGCGCGCGGCGCGGCCCTCGAGGCCGAGAAGGCGCGGGCCGCCCAGCTGCGCGCCGACGCGGAGGCGGCGCAGGCCGACCTCGAGGCGCTCATCGACGCCGCGACGCCCGACTGACGCGTCCGGCGGTCAGCGGCGGCGGAGCAGGGCGAGGAACATCGCGTCGGTGCCGTGACGATGCGGCCACAGCTGGGCGCGGCGGGATCCGTCCCCCGGGACCGGCAGGTCCAGCGGACGGCGGGCGACCGACTGCAGCGCCGCGCGGGCGTCGAGCTCCTCGGCCGCGTCGCCCAGGCGGTCGCGGACCGCCCCGACGACGGCCATGGTCTCGGCCAGGTGCGGCGAGCACGTGACGTACGCGACGACGCCTCCCGGGCGCAGCGCGCCGAACGCCTCGAGGAGCAGCTGCTCCTGAAGCGCCGTGAGCTCCGCCACGTCGGCCGGCTGCTTGCGCCAGCGCGCCTCGGGCCGCCGCCGCAGCGCGCCCAGCCCCGTGCACGGCGCGTCGACGAGGATGCGGTCGAACTCCCCAGCGCGCTCGGCGGCGAGCTCGCGGCCGTCGCGCTCGTGCACGGTCACCTCGAGCGGCACGGCCGCGACGGCGCGGCGCACGAGCCCGGCGCGCGCGGGCACCACCTCGTTCGCCTCGAGCGACGCGCCGCCGGCCAGCGCCTCGGCCGCGAGCAGCGCGGTCTTCCCGCCGGGGCCGGCGCACAGGTCCAGCCACCGCTCCCCCGCGCGCACGGGCGACAGGCGGGTGAGCGCGAGGGCGACGAGCTGCGAGCCCTCGTCCTGCACCCGCAGCCGTCCCTCCGAGGCGCGCACGACGGGTTCGGGATCGCCGGCGTCGAGCCGGAACCCCACGGGCGAGTAGGGAGCGACCGGCTCGCGCGGCTCGGCCAGGCCGGGCAGCGCGGCCATCGACACGCGCGGCGAGGCGTTGTCGGCGGCGAGCAGGTCCTCCAGCTCGCCCTGCCTGCCCTCCGCCGCGAGAGCGCGCCGCAGGGCGCGGACGATCCAGACCGGATGGGACTGCGCCAGCCCGAGCCGCTCGTCGTCGGAGCGCGCCGCGTCGGCGATCCGGTCGAGCCATTCGCCGGGCGTCTCGCGCGCGACGCGGCGCAGCACGGCGTTCGCGAAGCCGGCGGCGCCCCGGCCGGACGACTCGGCCGCGAGCTCGACCGACTCGTTGACGGCGGCGTGCGAGGCGACGCGCGTCGACATCAGCTGGTGGATGCCGAGGCGCAGCGCGTCGCGCACGGCGGGATCGATCTGCGCCGGATCGCGGTCCGCGGCGGCGGCGAGGATGGCGTCGTAGGTCCCCTGCCGCCGCAGCGTGCCGTAGGTCAGCTCCGTCGCCAGGCCCGCGTCGGGTCCGCTCAGGCCGGCCCGCTCGAGCTCCCGCGGCAGCAGCAGGTTGGCGTAGGCGTCCGAGTCGCTCACGGCCCGCAGCACGGCGAACGCCACGCGGCGCGCCGGCTGCACCTCGTCGCGCCCGCGCGCTTCCCGCCGGCGCTGCGGCGCGCGCCGGGGCGCCCCAGCCCTGCCT